>LGTG01000083.1 GCA_001190015.1 Candidatus Burkholderia crenata | reverse complement strand
CTCACGGGAGGACTTACACCTCCAAGATTGCGCCCATGCGGCGCGGATGCCGTGTCGCGCAAAAGACGCTGAAAGTGTGGAAAAACGGCCGCAAAACCTTGCAGCCGGCAGTGATTGGTGCAAAAAACAGCACCTGATCAAAGAATCGTCGTGCGACCGGCGAAAACGCTTCAAGCGGCAGGCGATGAGCGTGCGCGCGGCCATTTGTCGCTTGCGCTGAAAAGCGCCACAAAAAGCGCCGAAAAGCGGGCCTGTTTATTGACGAAATTGCCCCCATTTTCAGGGGGCTGTCAGGTTTTGAGGCACAATATACAGGTTTAACCGTCCAGACGGCCTAGGGCGGCGTTTTGGCGCAAGCTTGGCACGTGCGATCGGCAATCGCCGCAAGCGCGTGACACGAGACCGTCCGAAGGTCATTAATGCGGTGGCAAAAGCGGCGGACGGCCGTCACTTCAACGAAGGGAACTGTATGCAACTGGTCAAGACCGAACGAGATAATCTCCTAAGGCCGCTGCAAACCGTGAGCGGAATCGTCGAACGCCGTCATACTTTGCCGATCCTCGCCAATTTGCTGATCACCAAGACTGGCGCCGACGTGTCGTTCCTCTCGACCGATCTCGAACTTCAGATCACCACGCATGCCGACTTCGGCACGGGCAGCGATCAGGTCGCCACCACCGTCGCCGCGCGCAAGCTGCTCGACATCCTGCGCGCCATGCCGCCGGGTGAAGTGTCGCTCGATCTCACCGACAAGAAGCTGACCGTGCGCTCCGGCAAAAGCCGCTTCGCGCTCCAGACGCTTGCTGCCGATGAGTTCCCGACCGTCAACCAGGCTACAGAGTTCGGCGCGAGCCTCTCGGTTCCGCAAAAGGCCTTCCGGCAATTGCTCGGCATGGTCCATTTCGCGATGGCGCAGCAGGACATCCGCTACTACCTGAACGGCATGCTGCTGGTCGCCGACGGCGACCAGTTGATGGCAGTCACAACGGACGGCCACCGGCTCGCGTTCTCGTCGATGAAAATCGAGGGATCGTTAGCGCGCCAGGAAGTGATCATCCCGCGCAAGACCATCCTTGAATTGCAGCGCTTGCTTGAAGATATCGACGACTCGCTGGTTATCGACATTGCGGCGAGCCAGGTCAAGTTCGCGTTCGGCCAGGTCGAACTCGTCTCGAAGCTGGTGGAAGGCAAGTTCCCCGATTTCCAGCGCGTGATTCCGAAGTCGCACAAGAACACGTTCCTGATCGGCCGCGAAGAATTGCAGCGTTCGCTGCAGCGTGCCGCCATCCTGTCGTCGGACAAGTTCAAGGGCGTGCGTTGCCTGATCGAGCTGGGCCAGTTGAAGATCATGTCGACCAACGCCGACCAGGAAGAAGCACAGGAAGAACTGGAAATCGCCTATCAGGGCGACAGCGTGGACATCGGTTTCAACGTCACGTATCTGCTCGACGTACTCGCGAACCTGAAGATCGACATGCTGCAAGTGAGCTTCGGCGACCCTAGCTCAAGCGCCTTGATCACGATTCCCGAGAACGACGAATTCAAATATGTGGTGATGCCAATGCGCATCTGACGCGGCTAAAACTAAAAACATTCCAAGGGGCGCATTGCCCCTTTGGCATTTTTAAGGTGTTTCGAAAAGTTCCGTGCAGCGACCGCGCAGCAACCCCGTAGCGACCCAGTAGTGACGCAGAACCGGAAAAAACCCCATGACTGAAAACCCAATTTCGCAACCCGACAACGCTTATGGCGCATCCTCCATTCAGATCCTCGAAGGTCTGGAGGCGGTCCGCAAGAGGCCGGGTATGTATATCGGCGATACGTCGGATGGCACGGGTCTGCACCACCTCGTTTTCGAAGTGCTGGACAACTCGATCGACGAAGCGCTCGCCGGCCATTGCAACGACATCCACGTCACCATTCACGCCGATAACTCCATCTCCGTGACCGACAACGGCCGCGGCGTACCGACGGGCCTGAAGCTCGACGACAAGCACGATCCGAAGCGCAGCGCCGCCGAGATCGTGATGACCCAACTCCACGCGGGCGGCAAGTTCGACCAGAACAGCTACAAGGTGTCTGGCGGCCTGCACGGCGTGGGCGTGTCTTGCGTGAACGGCCTGTCCGAATGGCTGCGCCTCACCGTACGCCGCGACGGCAAGAAGCACTTCATGGAGTTTAGCCAGGGTGTGGTGCAGAATCGCGAGCTCGTGACCGAAAACGGCATTACGTATTCGCCCATGCCCATTGTGGGCGACACGGGAAATCGTGGCACCGAAGTGCATTTCATGCCCGATGTTGCCATCTTCGGCAACGTGGAATTCCACTACGACATTCTCGCCAAGCGCATGCGCGAATTGTCGTTCCTGAATAACGGCGTGCGGATTCGGCTGACCGACCAGCGCACCGGCAAGGAAGACAATTTCGCGTTTATCGGCGGCGTGAAGGGTTTTGTCGATCACATCAACAAGACCAAGCAGGTCCTGCATCCGACCGTGTTTCATGCGATTGGCAAGAAGGACAACGTCACGGTCGAAGTGGCCATGCAGTGGAACGACAGTTACAACGAAAACGTGCTGTGCTTCACGAACAACATCCCGCAGCGCGACGGCGGCACGCACTTGACCGGCCTGCGCGCGGCCATGACGCGGGTGCTGAACAAGTACATCACCGACCACGAGATTGCGAAGAAAGCGAAGATCGAGACGAGCGGCGACGACATGCGTGAAGGTTTGTCGTGCGTGCTGTCCGTGAAGGTGCCGGAGCCGAAATTCAGCTCGCAGACGAAGGACAAGCTGGTGTCGTCGGAAGTGCGCACGCCGGTGGAAGAAGTGGTCGCGAAGGCGCTGGAGGAGTTCCTGCAAGAAACGCCGAACGACGCGAAGATCATCACGAACAAGATTATTGATGCAGCGCGAGCCCGCGACGCCGCACGTAAGGCGCGTGAGATGACGCGCCGTAAAGGCGTGCTCGACGGCGTTGGTTTGCCGGGCAAGCTGGCCGATTGCCAGGAGAAGGATCCGGCGAAGTCGGAGATCTATATTGTCGAGGGTGACTCGGCAGGTGGATCGGCAAAGCAAGGGCGCGACCGGAAATTCCAGGCCATCCTGCCGCTGCGCGGCAAGGTGCTGAACGTGGAGCGCGCGCGCTTTGACAAGCTGATTTCGTCGGAGCAGATCGTGACGCTGGTCACGGCGCTCGGGACCGGGCTCGGCAAGGACGATTACAACCTCGAGAAGTTGCGTTATCACCGCATCATCATCATGACCGACGCGGACGTGGACGGTGCGCACATTCGTACGCTGCTGTTGACGTTCTTTTATCGGCAGATGCCGGAGATTGTGGAGCGCGGGTTTATCTATATCGCGCAACCGCCGCTTTTCAAGATCAAGGTGGGTAAGGACGAGCGGTATCTGAAGGACCAGCACGAGCTGAACCAGCATATGTTGAGGCTGGCATTGCAGGGTTCGGAGCTAACGCCGGCTGAAGGCGCTACACCAATCAGCGGCGACGCGCTTGGCGAGCTTGCCCGTGCGTATTTGCTTGCGCAAGCGGTGGTGGATCGCGTCAGCCGGTTCTACGACGTGACCGCGCTGGAAGCGGTGATGGACGGCATTGTGCTGGACTTGTCGACGGAGGAAGCGGCGGCAGCTTCGGCAGCGGCTTTGCAGGCGGCTTTGCGTGCCGATCCTTTGAAGCCGGAAGTGACGGTTGAGCCGGCTTATGACCCGGTGCGCGAGATCCGGTCCTTGCATATCAACCGCCGGCATCACGGGAACGTGAAGGTTTCGGTTATTGACGAAGACTTCCCGTTGACCGCCGATTACAAGCAATTGCAGACGACCGCGAATACGTTCAAGGGTTTGATCGGGCCGGGCGCGTTGATCAAGCGCGGCGAGCGGTCGATGGCGGTGACCGACTTCAAGAGCGCGATGAAGTGGTTGATCGCGGACGCGGAGCGTAACGTGAGCAAGCAGCGGTACAAGGGCTTGGGCGAGATGAATCCTTCGCAGTTGTGGGAAACGACGATGGACCCGACCGTGCGCCGCTTGTTGCGGGTTCAGATCGAAGACGCGATTGCGGCCGATGGCACCTTTACTACGCTGATGGGCGATGACGTTGAACCGCGACGCGCGTTTATTGAATCGAACGCGTTGATAGCGGGGAATATTGACGTTTGAGGGGGCTGGGAAGCTGTAACGCCAGCAGGCACTCCGGGTGTTAGCGACGGTGCAAATCCGACACTAAACGGCGGCGTTGGGTTGAATAGAAACGAAGTGACCAGGGGCCGTTGCTGCTAGCCCGTGGTTGTCGGCCTGCTCGTGCTCAGAATAGATCGTCGACATCGGTCAGGCGAGCGTTCACGGGAGGCGCGCGTTGTTCGCGCTGTAGCTCGTGCAGTGCGAGCTGGTAGCGGGGGGGGGGCGGGGGGGGGAGGGGGGGGGGGGGGTGGGGGGGGGGGG
>LGTG01000082.1 GCA_001190015.1 Candidatus Burkholderia crenata | reverse complement strand
AGCCCCAGCCCCGCGGTCGCCCCATTTAACACATCCAAATTTCGAGATGTTGCAACGACCGGTTGAATTCGCCAGGCGCGCATCCTGATGATGCTGGCGCTTACCGGTGAGCATAACGCACGCAAACTCCAGAACGCCTTTTTGACTTATTGACCCGGCCTATGTGTGCGAGGCCCAAGACGCCAACAGACGGGTGACGTCGCAGCGGTCAATATGCTTAAGCTGTTGCAAACTATGGTCGTTCACTCCCGGGCGTTCAACCATGTGGCAAACCGACCAAATCAGTCTTCGCCTTTTCATCGCGGTATGTGAAAAAGGAACGATCGCTCGCGCCGCCGAGCGCGAGTTCATCGCGCCTTCGGCTGTCAGCAAACGTTTAGCCGACCTGAAAACGTTGGTCGATACGGCATTGCTGTCGCGTAGCCAGCGTGGCGTCAGGCCGACCACCGCAGGCGAGGCGCTGCTCAAGCACGCGCGGCTGATCATGCGGGGTCGTGAGCGCTTGCAGGCGGAGCTCAGTGAATACGCCGCGGGCAGCCGCGGACATGTGCGCGTTCTGGCGAACGTGTCGTCGATGGTCGAGTTTCTTCCTGAAGCGCTCTCCCGGTTCCTGGAGGCAAACCCGGGTGTGCGCGTCGACGTGGAGGAGCGTACGAGTGTCGATATCCTGCGTGGGCTCGAGGAGAGCGCCGCCGATATCGGTATCAGCCGCGATTTCATCTCCACCCGTGAACTCGACGTGACGACGTACCGCTCAGACCATCTTGCGCTGGTGGTCCCGAAGGACCATCCGCTGGCAGGAGAGCCGGCCATCGGCTTCGTGCAGACGCTGGATTTGGGAACCACCTTGGGGGTTATCGTCGAACGCGTCAGTGAACGCGCTGATGCAGCGCATTGCCGCAGAAAAGGGGTGAGAGCTGACTTACCGGGCCTACGTTTCGACTTTCGATGCGGCGGTATCGATTCATCCAGGTGGGACTCGCTGTAGCAGCGCTCCCTTACCAAGCGGTGAACCCGCTGGTGCGGGAACAGGACGGGCTTGCAGTGATTCCGCTGGCCGAAACGTGGGCCGAACGGCACTTCGTCATTTGCGTGTGTGATCGCGCTGCGCTGACACTGCCGACATCGCGACTAATCGAGCACCTGATGGCCACTTGCTGACGCATCGCACGGCTCCTAACAAGCCCTTAAGGGTTTTTTCCCTTTTCAGGCATCTCACCCCGTCATACAAGCGTTATCCGCCATCGCGGGGCACGATGGACTGCATCGCCAAATGAGTCTTTTCACCACAGACCCGGCGCGGCACGCTTCAATTCAACTTCGTCATGTTGAGTCGAGAAACGATGAACCATCCCACCGAACGCGTGATCGTCACCGAGGTCGGCATGCGCGACGGCCTCCAGAGCATCTCGCGGATCATGTCGACAGACGACAAGAAGCGCTGGATCGACACCACCTTCGAAGCAGGCATTCGTCACATGGAGGTCGCGTCATTCGTCCGGGCAAAACTGCTGCCGCAAATGGCGGACGCCGGAGCGGTCATCGCCTATGCGCTGACTCATGACAGCCTCGTGGTAACCGCCCTGGTTCCCAACGTAAAGGGGGCGCAGCGTGCGATCGACTCCGGCGTCCAACGGATCGTCGTGCCGATATCGGTCTGCGCAGCCCACAGTCTCGCGAACGTGCGCAAAACGCCCGCAGAGGATCAGCGCGTTTGCAGAGATATGTTCCGCTCGCCAAGGCCACGCCGAAACTATCGCGGGTCTATCCACTGTATTTGGCTTCACGTCGCAAGGCAGCGTGCCTTATGACGACATCGGCAACATCCGCACGACAAGCGCTCGAAGCAGGCGCCGACGTGCTTGCGCTCGGCGGTACAACGGGTCAGGCCACGCCCCGTCAAATGGGAGAGATTATCGACCTGGTGCGTTGCATTGCGGGCGGCAAGCTTCGCTCCGTGCACTTCCATGACACTCGCGGTCTTGGCATTGCCAATACGCTGATCGCCCTTCAGCGCGGCATCCGGGAGATGGATTCGTCGCTGGCCGGATTCGGAGGCTGTCCGCATGCGCCGGGCGCTACCGGCAACGTCAACACCGAAGACCTTGTTTTCATGCTGCAAAGCGTAGGCTACGAGACAGGCATCAATATAGAAAAGCTGATCGCCTCGCGCAGCGTGCTCGAACAAGCGCTGCCCGGTGAGCCGCTGTATGGATACCTCGCACGCACCGGTGTTCCCTCTCAATTCCATGCATCAAAGGCCGCCCGATGAACCCCTCTACGTCTTCCGACACCCCCCGCCTTGCCCCTGGCAGGTATCCGCGTGATCGAGTTTTGTCGCACATGGTGGTGGAGTCGACCTGCGGCATGATCCTGGGGGATCTCGGCGCTGAAGTCAACAAGGTCGAGCCGCCACGCGGCGACGGCACACGGCGCCTGCTGGGCACCGGGGCAGGCTTTTTCCGTACCCTTCAACCGCAACAAGAAGAGCATCGCGCTCGACCTCGATACCGAAGCGGGTCTCAGCGCGCTTCACAAGCTGGTCGATACGGCCGATGTCTTTATCGAAAACTTCAAGCTTGGCCGCATGGCAACGCTTGGGCTCGACTACGAGAGTTTGAAAGCGCGCGATCCCGGGTTGATCTATGTGTCGCACAAGGGCTTTCGTAACGGTCCCTACGAACATCGCCTAGCACTTGATGAAGTTGTGCAGATGATGGCGGGCCTCGCTTACATGACGGGTCCGGTCGGGCGGCTGCTGCGGGCGGGAAGTTCCGTGAACGACATCATGGGCGGCATGTTCGGCGCGATTGGCGTGCTTGCGGCGCTCTTCGAGCGCAAGTCGAGCGGTATAGGCAAGGAAGTACAAAGCGCGCTGTTCGAGAATTGCGTGCTGCTTTCAGCCCAAGCATATGCAGCAGTTCGCCGCGACAGGCGTCGTCGCCGCCCCGATGCCTGAGCGCATCAGCGCGTGGGCTGTGTACGACGTCTTCACGCTTGCGCGAAGGGAGACACGCAGTGGCGCGCCCTGTGCACCATCCTCGACCGGCCCGATCTACTCAGTGATCCGCGGCTGGCGACCAACAATGATCGCGTGGTCATGCCCCCGTGGCTCCTGCAGACGCTGGGCGAAACGTTGAGCCAGCTCGAAGGCTCGGCGCTGACACCGCAATTCGAAAGCCGTGATATTCCGTTTGCTTCGATCACCAAGCCCGAGGATCTTTTCGAAGACAAGCATTTGATCGAAAGCGGTGGCCTTGCAACGTTGACGCTGGACGACGGAACCGAAACGGCGATGCCGCTCCTGCCCATCTCCATGAACGGCGCGCACCTGCAACCGCGTCAATCTATTGCGAAGGTTGGGGAGCATACGGCCGAGGTATTGCGCGGGCTCGGCTACGGCGAAACAGAGATCGGCGGACTCACTTTCACCGTGCATCCGAAGAAAACCACGCGAGCGCTTCACAATGTGATGAAGCCATCTTCACTGAGTCACGTGCGACGCTATTTACAAAGTCTTGACCCACCCAAGCGCATCATCCGCCAATTTTCGAAGCAGACGGGCTAGCTCACCCACCTCTTTTGCATCCCAGCCGGCCAGCAATTCTTCAATGATTTTCTGACGCGCCGCGTCCAGCGCATCTGTCATTACCTGCCCCTGATCTGTAATGACGGTCGCGCGAACCCGTCCGTCGTTCGGGCTTGGACAACGGGCGACGAGTCCCAGGCTCTCCAGTTTGGCAATCTGCCTGCTGACCGTGGTGTAGTCGTGCCCCGCCAGTTCGGCCAGTTCGACAATCCCAGCGGCCCCAGCCGTGCCACTCTGGCAAGCAGCGGAAAAAGTGCACGATCAAAATCGACGCCAGCCGCTTTGATAAGCGCAGCATCAGGTTGCGGCCGGTTAAGCACGCCGGTAAGGTCCAATAGTGCTTCCCGCAGTTCGCGTATTTCCTCCCCATCGCGATTCGATTCCTTGTCAATTGCTTTATATGTGTATTACGCATATAAATTCGATGATTCAATCCTGGGTGATGCCCACGCCCGGGTACCTGGCAAAGGAGAGCAGACATGAAAGCAGCACTCGTGAAAAAACCCGGCGCGACGCCGGTTTATGCCGACTTCACCGAGCCGGCCGCAACCGAAGGCGTGGTCCGTATCGCGGTTGTAGCATCCGCGCTGAGCCATGTCACCAAGAGCCGGGCATCGGGCAAGCACTATAGCTCGTCCGCCGAGCTGCCTCTCGTGCCCGGGGTCGATGGCACGGGTGTTCTCGAGGATGGCACGCGCGTCTATTTCGCACTGCCCGAAGCGCCCTTCGGCGGCATGGCCGAGTACTGCATCGTCAAGAAGACGCAATGCATTCCTTTGCCGGCGGCGCTGGATGATGTGACTGCGGCCGCAATCGCAATTCCGGGGATGTCGTCATGGGCAGCTTTGATGGAACGCGCAAAGCTGGTGAAGGGAGAGACCGTACTGATCAATGGCGCGACCGGCCTGTCGGGCCGGCTCGCCGTGCAGGTTGCGAAATACTTGGGTGCAGGCAAGGTGATTGCAACCGGGCGAAACGCTGACACACTGCAGTCTCTGAAAGCGCTCGGCGCTGACGTGAAGATCAGTCTCGCGCAGGACAACGCTGCGCTGGACAGCGAGTTGCAGCAACAGTTCAAGGATGGTGTTGGCGTGGTGCTCGACTATCTTTGGGGGCAAAGCGCAGAGCTGTTGCTGGTGGTTGCCGCCAAGGCATCGTCGGAGACGGTGCCACTCCGGTTTGTCGAGATTGGCACCATGAGCGCGGCAACCATCACTCTGCCTGGCGCAGTACTTCGATCGTCGGCTATCGAACTGATGGGCAGCGGTTTTGGGAGCATTCCAAAACCGCGCATCCTTGGTTCGATCGAACACGTGTTGAACGCCACAGTCCCCGGCGGCTTCAAGATCGAGACGAACCCGGTTCCCTTGTCCCAGGTCGAGGATCACTGGGCAAATAAAAACCAGGAACGCACGGTTTTTACAACGGGTTTTCAACCGTGACGACTGAGCGGATGGACTTTGTCCGCGTTGTCCATTCGCGTCTCGGCATGTATAGCGCCAGATCAATCTGTGATCTTGCCCGGCGTCGTTATCGTAAGCTAGTGTAGTGGCTTCCTAATAATGGCGATTCATCGCACATGATCACAATCCGTCTCCTCGGCCCCGGCGACGCCGATAGTTTTAAATCCCTGCGCCGTACCGCGGTAGATAACTCTCCAACGTCCATATGGCCGACACGCGAGGAAGAAGAGGCGCGAACGATTAAACAAAACCGTTGCCCGCATTCAACCGACAGCAATGCAGGCCGTATTTGGAGCGTTTGCCAATACATCGTTGGTCGGTATCACAGGCGTGCGTCGCGAACCTCTCGCCCAGATTAGTCACAAAGCCACTATCTGGGTAGTATTCGTCGAACCCAGGTATCGCGGGCAAGGGATTGCGCAGTCGCTCCTCGCGGCAGCGACCGCACACGCGTCACACGACTGGAACAGTGTTCAGCTCATGCTATGCGTGAACGCGGAAAACGTGGCCGCCAAGATGCTTTATGCTAACCACGGCTTCGCGACTTTCGGTGTCGAGCCATGTGCCATGCAAGTTGATGGCCGTTTCTATAGCGAAGAACACATGGTAAACAGATCAGATTGAAAACGTGACCGGCGACGTGGCTATCGCCGCTGGCCGCCAGCCACCAAGCGCTACGCAGCAAACGAGCACCAGTCTTCCTTCGTATCTTCCTTCGTATTCACTCTCTGGAGGCGGCCGGGTAGTCACGCTCGAGGCGGATCCGGTGCATGCCGAAGTAGCACGATCGAATATCAAACAGGCTGGACTTGCTGATGTCGTGGACCTTCACGTTGGCCCGGCGCTTGAGAGTCTGCCGAAGCTTCCTGTTGAAGAGCCCTTCGTTCGATTTGATTTTCATTGATGCGGATAAACCGAACAATCCTGCTTACCTTGAGTGGGCACCCAAGCTTTCGCGGCCTGGTATAATCATCATTGCATTGGCGACAACGTGGTGCGAGACGGCGCCGTGATTGATCCGGACATCAACGACCCTCGTGTACAAGGTGTTCGCCGGTTCTTCGACATGATCGCCGACGAACCCCGGCTGACGGCAACTGCATTGCAAACGGTAGGTCCAAAAATCGAGGCTGAGCTGCGTGAAGATCCCTTCCGCTACAACGATCCCATGTCGCGCGGCCTGCGCGCAAACCTGGTCGTTCGCAGCCGGTTTGCGGAAGATGAGCTGGCTCGTGCAGTGGCGAGCGGCGTACGGCAGTACGTGATCCTTGGTGCAGGTCTCGACACCTTCGCCTACCGTAACCCGCACGAGGCAGCGGGCCTTCGTGTGTTCGAGGTTGACCATCCTTTCACGTAGCAGTGGAAGCAGCGTTGCCTGCAGAACGCTGGCATTACTCTGCCGGACAACCTGACCTACGCTCCCGTCGATTTCGAGCATGAAACGTTGGCGCTGTTAGCGGCGGTGCAAATCCGACACTAAACGGCGGCGTTGGGTTGAATAGAAGCGAAAGTTGACCAGGGGCCGTTGCTGCTAGCCCGTGGTTGCCGGCCTGCTCGTGCTCAGAATGGATCGTCGACATCGGTCAGGCGAGCGTTCACGAGCGCGCGTTGTTCGCGCTGTAGCTCGTGCAGTGCGAGCTGGTAGTGCCGTGTCTTTCCGCTTGCGTAGATC
>LGTG01000081.1 GCA_001190015.1 Candidatus Burkholderia crenata | reverse complement strand
GCAACGGCCCCTGGTCAACTTCGCTTCTATTCAACCCAATGCCGCCGTTTAGTGTCGGATTTGCACCGCCGCTAACACACGTGCATGGTGTGGCGGCGCACATCGGGTGTTTTAGTGGTTGCTTAGTTTAAAGTTATTCGCCTGAACGCCGTTCGCAGTCCGCCTTTGCCGGCCGCTTGCGTGAAGGCCTTTCGCGCCGATCCGTTGATCATCCTGTGAGTTGCGTTAATCGACGATACGACGATAATCACGGGCAGTTCGTTTCACGTCACTCACGTAATTTCACGCACTTCACGACCAATGCCGCCCACCGTATTCATCGTTTCCGATGGCACCGGGATCACTGCCGAGACATTCGCGCATTCGATCCTGTCCCAGTTCGACCATAAATTCCGGCTCGTGCGCGTGCCGTTTGTCGATTCGACCGAGAAGGCGCATGCGACCATCGCGAAGATCAACGAGGCCGTGTCTCTCGATGGCCGCCGGCCGATCGTGTTCACCACGCTGGTGGACAGCGCGTCCAACGAAATCGTGCAGCGGTCGAATGCGCTGGTGCTGAACATGTTCCAGACGTTCATCGAACCGTTGGAACTGGAACTCGACATCAAGTCGACGCACGCCATGGGCCGGGTGCACCAAAACGCGGATACGGACGAATACAAGAACCGGATCGAGGCGATCAATTTTTCGCTCGCGCACGACGACGGCCAGTCGAATCGCAATCTGTCCGACGCCGATGTAATCCTGGTCGGTGTGTCGCGCAGTGGCAAGACGCCGACGTCGCTTTATCTGGCGATGCAGTACGGTGTCAAAGCAGCAAATTACCCGTTGATTCCGGAAGATTTTGAGCGTGGGCGCTTGCCGATGCCGTTGCTTCTGTACCGGGAAAAGATGTTTGGTTTGTCGATCGATCCGCAGCGGCTGGCGGAGATTCGCAATGAGCGGCGACCGGGGAGCAAGTACGCGGCGCTGGAGAACTGCCGCTATGAAATCAAAGAAGCCGAAGCGATGATGAAGCGCGAGGGGGTCAAGTGGTTATCGTCGACGCATAAGTCGATCGAGGAAATCGCCACGACCATCCTGCAGGAGATCCGGCTAGAACGGCCATCGTATTATTGATATCGGTTGGCATCGTTGGCATATATGAGCCGTTTTCAAAGAAGGTTGAAAACGGCTTTTTTTTGAACTCGCGCGATGACGATGGCTATCACGACTATCGGCGTTGCGCCGACACTGCTCAAAGATGCAAACCGCGGCAGCCTCCACCACATTCAGCGACTCCATACCGCCCGGCTGGGGAATCGTCACCCGAAGCGTTGCATTGTCGCGCCAGAATGGCGAAACACTCGCACCCTCGTTGCCCATGACCCAGGCCGCGGGCCCGGACAATTCGGCATCGTAGATCGCCTTTGCGCCGTGGGAGTCGGTGACCGTCACCCGCACCTCCGCAGCGAACTGCGACAACAATTCCGCTGCTTCGACGTCCTCGTAAATGCCGAGCAGAAAATGCGCGCCCATACCCGAGCGCAGCACCTTCGATGACCACGCATAAACCGTCCCCGGCGCGCAAAACACATGCTGAATTCCAGCCGTCGCGGCACTTCGCAAAATGGATCCGACATTGCCGGCATCCTGGATGCCATCAAGAATCAGACACGTCTGGCTGATGCGCTCGGGCAGCAATGTCGCAACCTTCTCGACCAGCAACACTATTCCCACGCCATGCACGACACTCGATAGTTGTCCGAACAAAGCATCGGGTAACGTATAAATATGCGCAGGATCGATTTGCCCAACAATTTGCCGCGCTTCCTCGTGCTGAAGCGCACCCTCGGTCACAACACACGTCTCAGGCTGCCCCGCCGCATCAAAATAAGCACTCGCAAGATGCAGCCCTTCGAGCAAAGCGTGACCGCTGCGGCGCGGTCGATCAGCGCCTTCAGGCGCTTGTAAAGCGGGTTATCCCGCGAGGTAATGGCGGAGAATTCAGAACGGAGGAGCGTCGATGCCCTGTTCCGCGGCAGCCGCTTCCAGTGTCCCGGCGGCAACAACTGGCAACGCCATGCCCAATCGCGCATGCGCCTCACGCACCGGCGCAAACGAACGCCGATGATACTCGCAAGGCCCATGTTCAAGCAACGCCTTCAGGTGCTGCGGCGTGCCGTAACCGGCGTGGGCGTCGAAACCATAAACGGAGTGGACTTCGTGCAATTGCAGCAGCATCCAGTCGCGCGTGACCTTGGCGAGAATTGAAGCCGCCGAAATCTGCACAATCAATGCATCACCGCCAATAACCGCCACTGAACGCATCGACAACTGGGGACACCGGTTGCCATCAATCTTCGCCACCGTCGGCGTAACCGACAGCCCTTCCACCGCGCGCTTCATTGCGAGCATGGAAGCGTGGAGAATGTTGATCGTGTCGATTTCCTCGACCGTTGCCGAGGCCACGCAATAGGCCAGCGCACGGTCGATGATCTTCTCGTACAACTCCTCGCGCTTCTTGGCGCTTAGCACCTTCGAGTCGTCGAGTCCGCGAATTTTAGGTTTCGATGGATCGAAGATCACCGCCGCCGCGACCACGGGACCGGCCAGCGGACCACGCCCGGCCTCGTCCACGCCGCAGATGACGTCGGACGGCGTATCGACATCGAAGTCGAACCCCGGCTGCACCAAACGCCGTACCGCGCCTTTCACGACGATCTTCGCTACCTCGGCCTCCTCGTTTCCAGCACCTGCGCCACAGCCTCCGCAGCACGTTGAGCCGTGTTCTGACGCAGCGCGTGATGCATTTCCGTGAAAATTTTCGTCAGTGTCGCGCGGTTCGCATCGTCGCTCAACTGTTTCAGCGTGGCGTCGGCGAGCGCTTCGGGCGTGGCGAAATGCTGGAGAATTTCCGGCACGACAAACCGCCCGGCCAGGATGTTCGGCAAACCGACATACGGCAGATAACCCTGCCGCTGCATGAGCTGACTCGTCAGCCAAGGCACCTTGTACGAGATGACCATCGGCTTTTTAAGCAACGCCGCTTCCAGCGTGACCGTGCCGCTCTTGACCAGGATGGCGTCGGCTGCGGTCATCGCGACCTGGGCCTTGCCTTCCGTGATGGTCAGGGCCAGATTCGGATGCGCGGCAACCAGCGGCTGCAACAACTCGCGCAACACGGCAGCCGCTGCCGGCATAACGAAACGCACGCCGGGTTCGCGAAGCTGCATCAGCTTCATCGCGTCGAAAAACGTCGGGCCGATCAGCGCGATCTCCGAACGCCGGCTACCCGGCAACACGGCAATGATCGGCCCGCCTTCCGGCAACCCCAACTCTCGGCGCGCACCTTCAACGTCGAGCACGAGCGGGATTTCATCGGCGAGCGGATGGCCCACGTACGTGGACGCAATACCCGCCTTTTCCATCAGTGCCGGTTCGAACGGGAACACGCACAGCATGTGATCGACGGCCTTGACGATCTTCTTGATCCGTCCGCCGCGCCACGCCCAGATCGACGGGCACACGAAATGCATCGTCGGGATGCCCGCGTCACGCAACGCGTGTTCGAGACCAAAATTGAAATCGGGCGCATCCACGCCGATAAACACCGACGGCGGCTCCGCGAGCAATTGCCGCTTGAGCTCGTTGCGGATGCCCAGGATCTCGGGGATATGCTTCAGGGCTTCGACGTACCCGCGCACGGTGAGCTTGTCCATCGGCCAATGGGTGTCAAAACCGGCAGCCGTCATGCGTGAACCGCCAATGCCATTGAACTGCGTGCCGGCCGGCAAGCGTTCGTTCAGGCCCTCAAGCAGCGACGCGGCGAGCAGATCTCCCGACGACTCACCCGCAACCATCGAAACGCGCAGAGGGGCGAGAGCCAACGTCATTGGGCGCTCGGTCAACGGATGATGCCGCGCTGCGACGCGTCGATAAAATCGGCCAGCGCCGTCACGGGCGCATCACCGTCGCCACCTGCGAAAGCGAGTTCGCGCAATTGCGCCTTCGCCTCCTCGAGCGTCGCGCCGCTCTTGTACAACACGCGATACGCCAAGCGCAGCGCCGAAATAGCATCCGCCGAAAAGCCGCGCCGGCGCAGCCCTTCCACGTTGATACCGTGTGGCTCCGCCTTGTTGCCGGCGGCGATCACGAACGGCGGGATGTCCTGCACGAGTGCGGACGCGCCACCCAGCATGGAGTGCGCGCCGATGCGCACGAACTGATGCACGCCTGACATGCCGCCGACAATGGCGTAGTCGCCAATGATCACGTGACCCGCCAGTTGCGCGTTGCTCGACATGATGACGTTGTTGCCAAGCTGGCAGTCATGGCCCACGTGCACGTACGCCATGATCCAGTTGTCGTCGCCGATGGTTGTCACACCCTTATCCTGCACCGTCCCCGTATGAATGGTGGTGAATTCGCGGATGGTATTCCGATCGCCAATCACGAGCCGGGTGGGCTCATCCTTGTACTTCATGTCCTGCGGCCGGCCGCCGACCGACGCGTAGTGGCCGATGCGGTTGTCGCTGCCGAGGACCGTATGGCCTTCGATTACACTATGCGAGCCGATAGTCGTGCGCGCGCCAATCTGCACGTGTTGGCCGATGATCGCGTACGAACCGACTTCGACGGATTCGTCGAGCTGCGCGCTCGGCTCAATGATCGCGGTAGGGTGAATCTTGCTCATGCGCCCTCGCTTGGTGTTCTGTTGCTGAGTTAGCCCTACTTTGCCCTGATCTGCCGCGCCTCTTTTGTGGCACGGCTGGCGTCATTTGGGGTCCGCGGCCGTGTTCTTCACGGTGCACATCAATTCGGCTTCGGCTGCCAACACGCCGTCCACTTCGGCACGCGCACCGAACTTCCAGATGCTGCGCATGTAGCGCTCGAAGTTCACGTTCAGGATCAGCTGGTCGCCGGGTTCGACCACGCGCTTGAAGCGCGCCTTGTCGATGCCCACGAAGTAATACAGAGTCGTTTCCGCATCGTGCGGTTCCTTTTCCTCGGCGAACGTCAGCAGCGCGGCTGCCTGCGCAAGCGCTTCGAGAATCAGCACGCCGGGCATCACGGGCCGCGTCGGGAAATGACCCTGAAAATACGGCTCGTTGATCGACACGTTCTTCAGCGCTTTGATGCTCTGATGCGGCACGAGTTCGAGTACACGGTCGACGAGCAGGATCGGATACCGATGCGGCAGCAACGTGAGAATCTTGTGGATGTCTAGATTGATTTTTTCGTTGCTCATAGTCGTTCTGCTCGCGCACCTCGCAGCGCGGGTGTTGACTGCGAAACCGCTCGCCAGGAAGCTATAAGCCAACAAGCGGTTTCGCGTGGGATGCCGGTTTTTACCGTCTTAATGCTTGCCTGAAGTGCTGTCCGGGATGGTATCCGGGGTGTCATCCGGCTTGGTGCCCGCGGCCACGGCAGCTTCGAGCGTCTTGATGCGTTCGCGCAGCTTGTCCAGATTACGCACAATGGCAGCGCTTTTGTTCCAATCCGCGTGATTCACGGCGGGAAATGCGCTGGTGTACATGCCCGGTTTCAGCAGCGACTTCGACACGCCGGACTGCGCCGTCACAATTACGTAGTCCGCCAGCGCCACGTGGCCTGCAATGCCCACCGCGCCGCCGATCATGCAATGCCGCCCAATGTTCGTGCTGCCCGCAATGCCGGCGCAGCCTGCAATTACCGTATAGGCTCCGATCCGGCAGTTATGCCCGATCTGGACCAGATTATCGATCTTGACGCCTTCCTCGATCACCGTGTCGGCCATCGCGCCCCTGTCGATCGTGGTGTTCGCGCCAATCTCCACATCCTGCGCCACGACCACCGCGCCGACTTGCGGGACCTTGACCCAATTGCCGGTGCGCGCATCGCCTTCGCCGACGAAATCCGCAGCAAATCCAAATCCGTCCGCGCCGATCACCGCGCCTGCATGCACGATCACGCGCGCGCCAAGCTTACAGCCATGATAGACGGTGACGTGGGGGTACAGATGAACGTCGTCAGCCAGCTTCACGCCCTGGCCGATAGTCACACTCGCATCCAGCTTCACGCGCTCACCAATCTCGGCGCCCGCTTCCACGCTCACGTGCGGCCCGATCACGGCGCTAGAGGTTACCTTTGCGCCGGGATGAATAAACGCAGTGGGATGCACACCGGGTTCAACCGGCGGTGTTGCGAGGTCAATGAAAACCTGCGCGACGCGCGCAAAATAAGCGTAGGGATTCGCCGTGACGATAAAGTTACGCCCTTCCGGTGACGTCACTTTTTCCAGGTCCGCGGGAGAAATCAGCACCGCGCCGGCCTGCGTACTTTCCACTTGGGGCAGATACTTCTGGTTCGCGAGAAACGCGAGTTGCGTGGGGCCGGCCTTGTCGAGCGGCGCGAGGCCGTTCACGCGATGCGCTGCATCGCCTGCTATGTTTCCGCCGAAGCGCCGTGTCAGTTCACCCAGTGTGATCGCGCTGTCTGATGCCATCCGCTACCGCTCCCGATCAGTTCGAACGACTGGCTGGATTGTCGACAGGCTCGCCTGGTTCGCGGCCAGCGCCTTCAGCACCTGATCAGTGATATCGATACGCGGACTGACGTACACAGCCTCCTGCACGATCAAGTCGTAATGCTGCTGCTCGGCAATCTGCTTGATGACCTTGTTGGCCTTATCCAGCACGGCAGCAAGCTCTTCGTTGCGGCACTGGTTCAGATCTTCGCGGAACTCGCGCTGCTTCCTCTGGAAGTCCTGGTCGAGTTGCGACAAATCGCGTTGCTTGGCGGCGCGGTCGGCAGGCGCCATGGCGGCGCCGTTCTTGTCCATTGCGTCCGACATGGTCTTCAGACGCGCTGCCATGTCCTGCAACGCCTTGTCGCGCTTCGAAAATTCCTGTTCGAGCTTGGTCTGCGCCGCCTTGGCCGCTGCCGACTCACGCAAGATACGATCGGAGTTGACGGCTGCAATCCGGGTCTCCTGTGCCTGTGCCTTGGCCACGCCCATCAGGCCGAGCGCCACAGACATGAAGAGCGCCAACGCTATATGTTTCGAAAGCTTACCGGTTCGCAAAGTCTTCCTCACGTTACTTATTTACACCACTGACCTATCTTGCTCAATCAAGTTGCTGAAGCAAGTCGCTGCATCAGGTCACCAGTTCAAGCCACTGCAGGGCCGCCCGGGTCCGTCACAGGAGAGGCAAACCGGGGCATTCACGCGTCCCGATCGCGGTTTAGAACGCCGTACCGATCTGGAACTGGAACTTCTGATACTGGTCGCCGGCATGCTTCGTCACCGGGAAACCCAGGCTCAACTTGAGCGGACCGATTGGCGAGATCCACGCCAGACCAAAACCGTAACCATACCGCAGACCGTTCGCGCCCGTGCTGGTGCCACCCTGACCCGGATCGTCCCAGACGTTACCGCCGTCGAGGAAGGTGAAGACGCGCAACGTGCGGTCATAACCCGTACCCGGCAACGGGAAAGTCAACTCGATGTTACCAACTGCCATGCGCGAACCGCCGATCGGGTCGCCCGTGGTCGTGTCACGCGGACCCAGCGAGCTCGGTTCATAACCACGAACCGAGCCAATACCGCCAGCGTAGTAGTTCTTGAAAATTGGATACGTCTGGCCCAGCAGGCCCTTACCGTAGCCGCCCTGCAAGTTAAAGCCGAGCACGAAACCGCGCGCGAACGAATAGTAATACTGCGCCTGGGCATCGACCTTGACATAGGTCGTGTTACCCGCCGGCGTGCCGTATTCCGCGTTCGTCTGCGTGTAATAACCACGGCTCGGGACCAGCGCGCTGTCACGGTTGTCGCGTGACCAGCCGACCGTCACCGGCACGTTGTTCACGACGCGGCCGAATTCCTTCGCATAGTCGATATAGCTTTGCGGCGTAGCGGAATCGATGTCGAGCGTGTTCTGCTCGAGACCCGCGCCGAAGTACACCGTGTCCTGCTCCGAGAACGGAATGCCGAACTTCAGGTCACCACCGACGGTAACGATCTTGAAGCTGGAATCCGTGGAGTAATAGAGCGGCTGATACGTGCGGTAGTACAGGTCGGTAATACGCTTGATACCGTCGATGGTGAAGTACGGATCGACTTGCGTCACCGCCAACGTCCGGTACGTCTTGGCCGTGTTGATATCGACCGAAAGGCCGGTACCCGAACCGAACACGTTGTTCTGCGACACGCCTGCTGACAACACCACCTTGTCCGTTGACGAAAAACCCGCGCCGAGCGTAATCGCGCCGGTCGGCTTTTCCGTGACCTTCACGTCCACGTCCACCTGGTCGTTCGTGCCTTCCACAGGAATCGTGGTCACGTCGACGTCGGTAAAGTAACCGAGACGGTTCACGCGGTCCTTCGACAACGCCAGCCGGCTTGAATCGAACCACGAGCTTTCGAGCTGGCGCATTTCCCGGCGCACCACTTCGTCACGCGTACGCGTATTGCCAACAATGTTCACGCGCCGCACATACACGCGGCGGCTCGGATCCACGTTCAGCGTCAGGTCGACGGTGTAATCGGCTTGATTGATCTGCGGCTGCGCGTTGACCTGCGCGAACGCATAACCATATTCGCCGAGCTTGTCGACGATGACCTTCGTGGTCGCCTGCAGCTTTTCGGCCGAGAAACGGTCACCCGGTTTGATCTTGATGAGCTTGGTCAGCTCGACCTGGCGGTCGAGCAGATTGCCCGAAAGCTTGATCGCGCTGATCTTGTACGGTTCGCCTTCGTGCAGCGCGATCGTCAAGTACATGTCCTTCTTGTCGGGCGAGATGGACACCTGCGTCGAGTCGATGTTGAACTCGAGATAACCGCGATTCAGGTAGTACGAGCGTACGTTTTCAAGGTCGCCAGTGAGCTTGTCTTTCGCGTACAGGTCGTTCTTCGTGTACCACGAGAACCAGTTCGGTGTGGACAACTGCATCTCGTCGCGCAGCGTGCTCGTGCTGACCGCCTTGTTGCCGATGAAGTTGATCTGGCGGATCTTCGCGCTCGGACCTTCAGCCACCGAAAACAGGATCTGCACGCGGTTGCGGTCGACCGGCGTCACGGTAGTCGTGACTGCGGCAGCATAGAACCCGCGCGTCAGGTACTGGCGCTTGAGTTCTTGCTCGGCTTTGTCGACGAGCGCCTTGTCGTCCGAGCGGCCCTGCGACAAACCTACCGCGCGCAACGCCTTCGCCAGGTTGTCCTTTTCGAACTCGTGGATCCCGGAGAAGTCGATTTGCGAAATGGCCGGACGTTCCTGCACCTGCACCACCACCACGCTGCCCTGTGTGGCGATCTGGACGTCGTTGAAGAAGCCCGTTGCATAAAGCGCGCGAATTGCTTCCGAGGCTTTGTCGTCGGTGAACGTGTCGCCCTGCTTGATAGGCAAGTAGGCGAATATCGAACTGGGTTCAATGCGCTGAAGGCCGTCGATCCGGATGTCCTGCACGGCGAACGGCGTTGTTGCGTGCGCCGCCATTCCGGTTGCGGCCAATGCTGCAGCCACAGCCGACTTAGGAACAAAGCGATGAGGTTTGAACAACGTGCTTCCCCAGTGTGTATAGCTGCATCAAGCCCGGCGGCGTTCGTTCAAGCGCCGCCAGACAGGATGAAAAAGGATCAAGGTGACGGCATCAGGCGGGCAAGGTCGCTGAAGAGCGCGATCATCGACAAGGCGACGATGCAAACAAGACCCGCCCGCTGCAACACCAGCTGCCAGCGATCTGACACGGCCTTGCCGGTTGCAGCTTCAATTAAATAATATAACAGATGCCCACCGTCAAGAACCGGAATCGGTAACAAGTTCAAGACGCCGAGGCTGATACTCACGAGCGTGAGGAAAGAAAGAAAAGCCGACAATCCAAGCCGAGCGCTCTTGCCGGCGTAGTCGGCGATCGTCACTGGCCCCAAAAAATTTTTTAGCGACGCTTCGCCCGTGATCATCCGCCCGAACAGGCGCAGCGAATAAATGCTGATGTCCCAGGTCCGTTTGACGCCAAGCTGGAGGCTTTCGACCGGGCCGTAGCGCACGTCCACCGACGGAATACGGGTCGCGAGCGAGGCGCCGATCCGGCCGACATCGCGATGGGTAGCCGCGTCCTTCTTGAGCTCCGGCACAATCCGCACCGCTTGCTGCACACCGTTGTGCTCGACTGTCAGCGAGACCGGCGTACCCGGACGATGCTGCACGTAGTCGATAAAACCCGTCGCGTTACCGATCTTTTTACCGTCGATCGCGCACAACACGTCGCCGGCCTGCAAGCCCGCTTTTGCCGCCGCGCTGCCCGCTTCCACGCCCGCGACCGCCAACGTGCCGCCACCCGGCTCGAAGCCGAGTTTATCCATGAAATCCTGGTCGTCGATCTTGCCCACGCTTAAGGGGAAATCGAACGTACCCTCGTTGGTCTTGGCCGTCAGCACCACGCGGCGGTGATCGAACGAAGCGTCGAGCAGTTTCCAGCGCAGGTCGGACCACGAGCGCACCTTGTGCGTCTCGCCGCTCGCATCACTGGTGCCCTGCTGCACGTCGCGCATTGAAACAATCGTCTCGCCACCCTCGAAGCCCGCCTTGGCGGCAACGGTATTGGGTGCGGGCGTCGCGAGAATGGCGGCCGGCTTCGAGACACCGCCCGCGAACACGGCGACGAACAGCAGGATGGCAAGAATGAAGTTCGCCACCGGACCGGCTGCAACAATCGCGATCCGCTTGTACACCGGCTGACGGTTGAATGCGCGGGGCAAATCGGCTTCTGGAATGGTCGCTTCCGCTTCCCGTTCGTCGAGCATCTTCACGTAGCCGCCTAGCGGCAGCGCGGCGATGGTCCACTCGGTACCGGTGTGCTGACCGACTTCACGAGCGGCTTGCCGAAACCGACCGAAAATCGCAGGACCTTCACGCCGCAAAGCCGTGCGACGCTGTAATGGCCGAACTCGTGGACGACAACCAGCACGCCGATGGCCACCACGAATGCAACGATTTCAGTCAGGAAGTTCATGGCGACCTCAGTGCAGGACGCTTTCGGCGGGCGGCGCGTCGGCTGTCAGCAAAGCGGTGAACTCACTTGCCAGGCGACACGCTTCGGCATCGGCGGCAAGCACTTCATCGAGTGTGAATGCACTGCCGTTCGGCAATGCATTCAACACGCGCTCGACCACTTCCCCGATCGCCATGAAGCCAATGCGACGAGCAAGGAACGCCTCCACCGCGACCTCATTGGCCGCGTTGAGCGCCGCGCTCGCGGTGCCGCCGGCTTCCAGCGCCTTCAATGCGAGCGCGAGGCAAGGGAAACGGTTCAGGTCGGGCTTCTCGAAGGTAAGCGAAGCAATTTGCGCGAGATCAAGTTGCGCGACCCCGGAATCCACGCGCTCCGGGAACGCCAGCGCATAGGCGATCGGCGTACGCATGTCAGGGTTGCCGAGTTGCGCGAGCACGGAACCGTCCGCGTATGAAACGAGCGAATGAATCACGCTTTGCGGATGGATCAGCACTTCAATGCGCGACCCCGGCACGTTGAAGAGCCAATGCACCTCGATCACTTCGAGACCCTTGTTCATCATCGTGGCGGAATCGACGGAAATCTTGCGGCCCATCGCCCAGTTCGGGTGCTTGCAGGCTTCGTCTGGCGTGACGT
The DNA here is from genome assembly GCA_001190015.1 of Candidatus Burkholderia crenata. GTDB lineage: Bacteria > Pseudomonadota > Gammaproteobacteria > Burkholderiales > Burkholderiaceae > Caballeronia > Caballeronia crenata. The sequence goes on along the minus strand of LGTG01000081.1, from coordinate 7,164 downwards.
GCCTGAGCGTCGACGGCTCGCGGGTGTGGAACGGGCCGCCGGATGCCGTTAGAATGATCTTCGATACCCCGCCGTGCAGCGCGATTTCACGCGGCATGCACTGGAACACCGCGTTGTGCTCACTATCGACCGGCAGCAGCACCGCGTTGTTGTCTTGCACCGCGTCGATGAAAATCTTGCCCGACATGACCAGCGCTTCCTTGTTGGCCAGCAAGATGCGTTTGCCCGCACGGGCGGCAGCCAGCGTGGGGGCAAGGCCCGCTGCGCCGACAATAGCGGCCATCACCGTGTCGCAGGCAGCGCTCGCCGAAACGTCCACGAGCGCTTGCGGGCCGTAGCTCACTTCGGTCTTGCAGCCTTGAGCGCGTAGCGCGGCGGCGACCTTCGCGGCAGTATCGGCGTCGCCGACCACCGCCACTTCCGGCTGGAACCGCACACATTGGTCGACGAGCTTGTCGCCGTTGCGATGCGCGGTCAGCGCGTAGACCTTGAAGCGGTCCGGATGCCGCGCCACGACGTCGAGCGTGCTTCCGCCGATCGAGCCCGTGGAACCGAGCAGAGTCAGACGTTTTTGCATAAATCCTTCTTCAGCCGATTAACCAATTGACTGGGCAACAGGACCGAGCAACAGAAGTGCGATCGGCAATACGGGCAACAATGCATCGATCCGGTCGAGGACGCCACCGTGCCCGGGCAGCAATCCGCTCGAATCCTTGAGGCCGGCCTGGCGTTTCAGCAGGGATTCGAACAGGTCACCAATCACGCTGAATACGGTCAGCACCGTCAAGGAGAGAAGCGTCCCGACCCAACCGAAATGCTCCACCAGCGCCGAAAAAAGTGTCGGCGCAAAAACTAGCGTAGCCGCGCCCGCCGAGCCGACAATCATCACCGCCAGCCAACCGCCCAACGCGCCTTCGCGGGTCTTGCCCGGACTGATGGAGGGCGCCAGTTTATGACGGCCGAACGCTTTTCCGGCGAAGTATGCGCCAATGTCGGCCAGCCATACGACTAGGAGAAGCGATAGCACGAACGCCACCCCGACCGTACGGGCCGCAACGAGCGCGTGCCAGCAGGCCACGAACGTCACAATTCCCGCAAACAGCAGAAACACGCGCCACGCGCCGCCGGCAAGAGCGGGTTTGCGCGCGAGCGCAAACGGACCGGCCAGCACCCAGAATATGGCCGCCATCTGGTACAGCGGTTTATAATCCAGCCCGGGCCGCGTGCTGGCGATCAGCGCTATGCCGGCAACCACCGCGTACACCACCGGCGACCCGCCGGTAAGCTTGAGCAGCCGTCCCCACTCCCAGGTAACGAAGATGACCACAACGGCGATCAAAGCCGCGAAGACGCCTATTGGCGCGAATAACGTGATTGGCAGAAGCACTGCCAGCAGGACGATTGCCGTGATGACACGGGTCTTTAGCATGAAAGAGTGTCGGCCTTCTGCGATTGCGGCTCGAGTTGCGCGCTGGTCCGCCCGAACCGGCGCTCACGTTCGCCATACGATTCGATCGCGCGAGACAGTGCTTCGGCGTCGAAATCGGGCCAGTAGGTATCGGTGAAATAGAGTTCGGTGTACGCCATTTGCCACAGCAGGAAATTGCTGATGCGCTGCTCCCCGCCCGTCCGGATGAACAGGTCAGGCTCCGGCGCGTAAGACATTGCCAGATGCTGCTCGAACGCCACTTCGTCGACTGGCACGACGCGGCCTTCCTGAACGGACTGCTCCGCCAGCTTTTTTGCCGCCTGCATGACATCCCAGCGGCCGCCGTAATTCGCTGCAATAGTCAGCGTCAGGCGCGTATTGCGCGCCGTCTTGGTTTCGGCGCGCTGAATTAGCGCGCGGATGCGGTCGTCGAACATGGAAACGTCGCCGACCACGCGCAAACGGATGCCATTGGCGTGCAGCTTCCCGACTTCCCGTTCCAGCGCCGTGACGAACAGGCGCATGAGGAACGAGACTTCGTCGGTCGGACGACGCCAGTTTTCGGAACTGAAAGCGAACAGCGTCACGAATTCGACTCCCTGGCGCGCACAGCTTTCGACCGTTGCCCGCACGGCGTCAACACCGCGCGTATGCCCGGCCACGCGCGGCAAGCGCCGCTGCGTCGCCCAACGGCCGTTGCCGTCCATAACGATCGCGATATGGCGCGGGACAGCCGCGACATCGGGTACGCGAAAGGTAGAGCTGGTATAGGTCATGGCCGCTGAATCTAAGTATCGACAGAGTGACGCGCCGGCACGACGCAAAAGACCGGAAACGGTCTCAAACCGTCATGATTTCAGCTTCTTTCGACACAACCAGCTTGTCGATTTCCGCGACGTTTTTATCGGTGAGCTTCTGGACGTCATCGCTTGCACGACGTTCGTCATCCTCGGAGATTTCCTTGTCCTTCACGAGCCTCTTCAGCTGCTCGTTGGCGTCGCGACGCAGATTGCGAACAGCAATCTTGGCGTTTTCGCCTTCGCTCTTGACGACCTTCGTCAGTTCGCGGCGGCGCTCTTCGGTCAGCGCGGGCATTGGGACGCGGATCTGATCGCCTTGCGTGGCGGGGTTCAGGCCGAGATCCGACTCACGGATGGCCTTTTCCACCACCGGCACCATCTTCTTTTCCCACGCCTGCACACCGATCGTACGGGCGTCGATCAACGTCATGTTCGCTACCTGCGAAATGGGCACGCTCGAGCCGTAGTAATCCACCTGGATATGATCCAGCAACCCCGTGTGGGCGCGGCCCGTGCGGATCTTGGCCAGATCGTTCTTGAACGCTTCGATCGACCTTTGCATCTTCTGATCGACGCTCTTCTTAATGTCAGCCACACTCATTTGAGCCTCCGTACTTTTGTTACGTGCAGTGCCGGCGGTGGCGGTGCAGTTCCCGTGGGACCGCTCCCGCCCTCGCCCTTTGTCACCGCGAGAGTTTACACGTGGACGAGCGTACCTTCGTCGTCGCCCTGAACGATGCGCTTGAGCGCACCCGGCTTATTGATCGCAAACACACGAATAGGCAGCTTTTGGTCGCGGCATAGCGCAAATGCCGTCGCGTCCATCACTTGCAGATTCTTGCCGATCGCCTCGTCGAAGCTGATCGTGCTGTAGCGCGTGGCGCTCGGGTCCTTCTTGGGATCGGCAGAATATACACCGTCCACCTTGGTCGCTTTCAGCACGACTTCGGCACCGATTTCCGAGCCGCGCAGCGCAGCGGCGGTGTCGGTGGTGAAAAACGGGTTACCGGTACCAGCCGCGAAAATGACCACCTTGCCTTCTTCCAACTGGCGAATGGCGCGCGGACGGATGTACGGCTCGACTACCTGATCCATGCGCAGCGCCGACTGCACGCGTGCTTCAATACCGGCGTGGCGCATGGCGTCCTGCAATGCCAGCGCGTTCATCATGGTCGCGAGCATACCCATGTAGTCGGCTGTTGCACGGTCCATGCCGGCCGCACCACCCGCCACGCCGCGAAAGATGTTACCGCCGCCAATGACGACCGCGAGTTGCGTGCCCATGCGCACCACTTCCGCAACGTCTGCCACCATCCTTTCGATTGTCGCGCGATTGATGCCAAAGGCATCGTCGCCCATTAGTGCTTCGCCGGAGAGTTTGAGGAGTATGCGTTTGTAGGCTGTGGGCATATGAGGGTTCCGATCGCGCCGAGAGGGAGTGCAACAACGTAGAACTGTAGGGGTGAAACGATATTTTTTCCGGCAAGCATTCCATATCGGACAAGTCGCGGCGACGTAACGGGGTAACTTCGGGTTATCCCCGGTTTGCCCGTCCGGCGCGATTTTGACCGCCATGAGGGCGCGAGAAGGATGTTCCGCATTCGGGAACGCCGGACTCGCATTTAGCTGCTTTTCACTGCATTTTTGACTCGGCGGCCGGTGCGCCTGCATCGAGCGGCCCGGCTGATGCTGCACTGCACTGCTTGCACGCGGCTGCTTCAAAGTAAACAGCCTGCGCAGTACTGACCGCCGTTTGACGCTTTAGCGTTGCTCGGCGGCGGCAACTTGCGCGGCCACTTCGGCAGCGAAGTCGTCCGTACGCTTTTCGATGCCTTCGCCGACCACGAACAGCGCAAACTTCTGCACCGACACGCCTGCTGCCTTCAACATCTGTTCGATCGTCTGCTTGTCGTTCTTAACGAACGTCTGGTTCAGCAGCGACACTTCCTTCAGGTACTTCTGGACGCTGCCGTCGACCATCTTCGCGACGATCTCAGCCGGCTTGCCCGATTCCGCGGCCTTTTGCTCGGCGATGCTGCGTTCCTTCGCGATCAGTTCCGCCGGAACGTCGTCCGACGACAGCGAGACCGGCTTCATTGCGGCGACGTGCATGGCAACGTCCTTGCCGACCTGCTCGTCCGCGCCCATGAATTCGACCAGCACGCCAATGCGCGTGCCGTGAAGGTACGAAGCCAGCTTGTTGGCGGATTCAAAACGCACGAAACGGCGTACCGAGACGTTTTCGCCAATCTTGCCGATCAGCGCGAGACGCACTGCGTCGACTGTCGAGCTTTCCAGCGGCAGGGCCGACAAAGCGGCCACGTCAGCCGGGTGATGCTTCGCGATGAGTTCAGCGACGGCCTTGCCGAACACCAGAAAGTCGTCGTTCTTCGCAACGAAGTCGGTTTCGCAGTTCAGCTCGACCAGAACGCCCACGCCGTCAGCGATATGCGACGTCACAACGCCTTCAGCCGTCACGCGCGATGCTGCCTTGCTTGCCTTGTTGCCCAGCTTCACGCGCAGCAGCTCTTCAGCGCGCTCCATATCGCCTTCGGCTTCGGTCAGCGCCTTCTTGCATTCCATCATGGGCGCGTCGGTCTTTGCGCGCAGTTCTGCCACCATGCTTGCGGTAATTGCCGCCATCATTTGCTCCTTGAGTCTGTGCCGTGCTTTCGCACGTATCGCACTATTTTGACACGCGCCGCCGGCGAGAAATGTCCGCGGCCAGAATGGGGGGATGCTGTCTGATACTTCACAGATGCTTCACGGCTGTTTCGCGTTCTGCCACACACGAATGGTGCCGTTGTTACTTTACGCTGCAGTTGCGGCCGGTTAATAAAAGGGGGCCTTTCGCAAAGCCCCCCTTTTTTGCCGGATACACCACGTCGGCGTCAGATGCCGCGACTTACGCTTCTGCGTTGACTTCCACGAACTCGTCGCCTTCACCGCTGCGAACTGCCTGAACAACTTCGTTCACCGCGTTCGAACGACCTTCCAGGATCGCGTCGGCCACGCCCTTCGTGTACAACATGACAGCCTTGCTGGCGTCGTCGTTACCCGGGATCACGTAGTCAATGCCTTCCGGCGAGTGGTTCGTGTCAACCACGGCGATAACCGGAATGCCCAGCTTCTTGGCTTCAGTCACGGCAATCTTGTGGTAACCAACGTCAACCACGAAAATTGCGTCCGGAATGCCGCCCATGTCCTTCACGCCGCCAATCGACTTCACCAGCTTGGCCATTTCACGTTCGAACAGAAGCGCTTCCTTCTTACTCATGCGTTCCGTTTCACCGGCTTCCAGCGCTGCTTCCATGTCCTTCAGGCGCTTGATCGATACTTTCAGCGTCTTGAAGTTGGTCAGCATGCCGCCGAGCCAGCGTGCGTTCACGAAAGGCATGCCAGTGCGTTGTGCTTCTTCTGCCACCGTGTCACGCGACTGACGCTTCGTGCCAACGAACAAAATCGTGCCGCGATTCGCTGCCAACTGACGCACGTACTTCAGCGCGTCGCTGTACATCGGCAGCGTCTTTTCGAGGTTGATAATGTGAATCTTGTTACGATGACCGAAAATGAACGGAGCCATTTTCGGGTTCCAGAAGCGAGTTTGGTGACCGAAGTGGACACCGGCTTCCAGCATTTCACGCATTGTTACTGCCATGAGAGTTCTCCGCGAGGGTTAGGTCTTAAGCCGGCTGCCGCATCGGGCGCCCCGTGTTTCTCGATCGAGTTTCCTGGATCAGTGGCGCCGGACACTCTGGGTGCGCCGGCTTGCGATTCTCAAGTCCGATCTCCCTTCACGCCTTTTGCACCGGATCTCCGAAAAAACCGTTTTCATAGATGCAGACTTTTTAACCAGTAAGTGTATCACGCTCAAATGGCACGACTCAAGATGCGCGCTTATCCGAACAAGAAGCGAGCGGCTTTCTCCAACCACCCCGTCGTGGGCCGCCGCCGGCCCTGCAATGGGTAAATTCGTGTGTCAACTGCCCTAAAACCGCTGCGCCGGCCCGCGCCCGGGTGCGGCGAGGCCTGTTATTAAGGTGCGGTAATGGCCGATTGGCGCCAAGAGCCGCTTACACGCATTCTCGATACAAGTCATGTCCTACGCTGAAAAACGACCAAGATATCGCGCAAATGCGCGTCGCCTGCCGGCTTGCCAGCGAAGTGCTCGACTTCAACGCCCCATATTGTCGCCGGCGTGACGACGGGCGAACTCGATCGCCTCTGCCACGAGGTATATGGTGAAGGAACAGGGCACGGTGCTCGCGCCGCTCAACTACCAGCCGCCTGGCTATCCGCCGTACCCGAAAGCGACCTGCATCTCCGGGAATGCCGTGATTTGCCACGGCATTCCCGGCGACAAGGCGTTGAAAAACGGCGACGCGCTCAACATTGACATCACGGTGATCAAGGACGGCTATTTCGGCGATACTAGCCGGATGTTCCTGGTCGGCGAAGGGTCAATCCTGGCAAAGCGCCTGGTGCAAACCACGTTCGACTGCATGTGGTTCGGGATCGACCAGATCAAGCCGGGTGCGCATCTGGGCGATATAGGGCATGCCATCCAAAAATATGCTGAAGCACAAGGCTATAGCGTGGTGCGCGAGTACTGCGGCCACGGCGTGGGCAAGGTGTTCCACGAAGACCCGCAAGTGCTGCACTACGGCCGGCCGGGCACGGGCATCGAATTGCAGGCGGGCATGATCTTTACCGTCGAACCCATGATTAACGCTGGCCACCGCGATATCCGCACCATGCCCGACCAATGGACCGTCAAGACGCACGACCGCAGCCCTTAGGTTCAAGCAGTCATTACAACACCATCATTTAGGTTGCGAATATTAACTCTTCAAACGCCTCGGCTGGTGTCTGGCTGGTGTCTTCTAATCGAGGGCCTTGCGTGGTCTGCAATTAAACGCGTTCGCAACTGCGTCG
>LGTG01000080.1 GCA_001190015.1 Candidatus Burkholderia crenata | reverse complement strand
CCCCCCCCACCCCCCCCCCCCCCCCCCCCCCCCCCCCCCCCGACCCCCACCCCTCCAGCCCTCCCGCGCCGGGCTGGCGTGCCTGCGCACTGCCTGCCAAAACCACTCGGCGAACCCGCAATTCAGCAGCAAATTGCATGTGCAAACCTCTTGAACACTGCTTCGGTCGTCATGACGGGGCACTTTTCAACAGCCTGCTAAGACGCCCGGTGCGCAACGCCATGAAACCGCGCAAAGATAAATGTTGGAGTGAGCGAAAGCCGCGGTTGGCTCTGCCGTGTAGCCGATGTGTAGCGCTGCGGCCTGATCGACACAGGGAAACGCTCAAACCAAGCACTTCCCGGAAATGGACCTGGACGCTATGTCGCGTGCCGTTGCCCCCGGACTGGCTGCGCGTTTCTGCGAATGGGCCGTTATCGCATTGTAAGAAAAATTTCAACACTAACGGCCCCGCACAAAATAACAGCGCATTTTAAAGAATTCGAGCGCCGAGCACCGGCAGTGAAGGGATTTTTTTGTAAGTAAATCCCGTGTGTAACAGGCCGCCGCGACGGGTATGTCCGTCAAGGCTGGCCGTCCGGCATTATCGCGGAGAGCGCGCTAGCACCACTGTCTCAATATTGCAAGCGCTCGATGCGGATAGCGTTCGAAGCACGGCTCGGGGAATGTGCGCACGCGCACGAGACGATGGCAAAACGATATGATGGAAACATTGGTGTTGCGTGGTTTGCCGTACCGCCGCGTACGTCGAAAGCGCATCAAATGGCTTTTCCCGTGCCGGATATCGGCCGTTCGGACTTGCCCAACCCTGCTTAGCGAGGCGCTCACGACTACCAAACCCAGCGAACGCATCGTTGTTTTTGTCACTCCCGCGCAGAAACTTGCGATCACCAGCACCGCCGACGGCCTTAGCGTCAGCGTCAGCGAACTCATGCGGCGTGCCGTATTGAGCTTCAACGCGACCAGCGAGCAAGTGGAAAGTCGCGGGTCTCGTAGACCGGTTGCGTGCGCCGAAAACGCCTGACCCGCTGAATGTCGCGCTGCGGCAAGTCGCTGAACGAGCCTCGCGCGCGAGGCCCGGGACGCCGCGCAAGTGGCGAAGGTGGCCAGCAAACGCACGTTGGCAGCCGAAGCGCCGAAGCCTTTGGCTGCGCTTGAACCGGACACGGACGACGTCCTGCCGCAAACCTGCGATTCCGGGGACGGCCTCGGTACGCCGGATGAGTCGGACGAAGACGCGTCGTTTTCCAGGCGCTCCTGACCGGGCGGCCCGGCGATTCAGTCGAGCTTCGAGTAGGACTACCCGCGTGGTGATAGCGACCGCGCCTGGCCACTGCGCCCCAGGCGGCGTCATGGAAGACGAGCGTCGCGCTTCAACCTCGGCGTCGCCAGGTTGATGAGGTCGTACGTGACATATGCGGCGATTCCGAACACCGCTCCGTTCACCAGTCCCGCGATGTAAATCACGTAGAAAGTAGCCGCCCCGCCAAAGTCGGGTTTCGGCAAAAGTAATTCGCCAATCTCGCATTGATACAAATTCCGCAGGATCACACTAAACTCGATGGCGTCGAGAATCTGGAAAACGATCGTAGTAACGGCGAACGCAACGACCAACGTCATCGGCATGGTTGACGTTCTTATTTCGTTGAAAAACCTGAATTTCCGTAGCGGTATTTGCTAAATCAAACGCATGGTGTACCGTTAAAATAAAACCGTTAAACCCGATTTAAGCCGTTGCATGGTTTAATACAGCGGCAAAAATCAGATGCCGTGCAAGGGCGTTGTCACGATGAACAAGGATCATGCTCAGTCGGCGGAACCAACCGTCAATGTGCGGATTCCCGCTTCGCAACAAAATGTATCGGCGAGCTTGTAATCCGTGCGCCCGGCCCGATTTATCCGACGCGCGATGCCGTGGGCGCCGCGCTTAATCAGACGTTGGCGAACGTTCACAGAATGTTCATCGAACGTTGCTGCCTGGCAGCCGACTTCATTTCCAGGAGGAAACTCATGTCGCTTTTGGATTCCATCTCGCGCACTGTCAAGGGTCTGCTGAACGACGCCGCCGACACCGTGCAGGACCCGTCGCGCGATGCTCGCCAGATTGTGCGCGAGCTCGACGACAGCATCGCGAAGGCCGAGAACTCGCTGATCGAAATCGAGGCACAGGTCGCCACGCAACAAAGCAAGCGCGATGTTGCTGCCGAGAAAGCGAAGAAGTATGAAGACGGCGCCAAGCGCGCGCTGCAAAGCGGCGACGAAGCGCTTGCCCGTGAAGCTTTGGGTGCGCAGGCAAACACCGAAACAGAACGCGACGCACTGGCCGCCGAGCTGGTTACCCTGGTGCCATCGGTGGATCACCTAAAGCAGCAGATCAACGACATGCGCCAGCGGCGCAACGAGCTCAACTCGCGGTCGAACATTCTTCAAGCCAAGCAGCAGATTGCAACGGCAAAAGATGTCGCGGCAACCGCGTTGGGCGGTATTGGCGGCAAAAATCTGTCGGAAAACTTTCAGAAGCTGGAAGACAAGGTCCAGCTGTCGAATGCACGCTCGGATGCCCGGCTGAACTCCGCCGATCAGAAGAGCGGCAAAGCACTCGAAGACAAACTCGCGGCGCTCACGCGTGGCCCGTCTGTCGAAGACCGCCTGAAAGCGCTCAAGAAGCGGATGAACACGCCGGCGCAGTAAAGTGTCGGTTCTCAAGCCGGCACGAAGGTTTCGCGCAAGTCTGAGACTAAGACTAAGGCAGCACAAGAGCAGGACCAAGGCTTGCGCCCTTCGGGGCGGACGCCGGACAGCGCAAATCAGCAGTGAGGTCAGCCTCCAGGCTGCACGCGGTCGGTTAAAGGCGCGGCGAACGGCGCAAAAGCGCAGTTGGCCGCGAGCAACATTGGGGTATTGCATCGAAATGTCGCATGGAATGGAGACGGGTGCGAACGCCCCGGTCCGCTGATGAAAAAATATGTGATGGCTGTAGCTGCATCGCTAATGCTGGTCTCAGCGGCGGCCTTCGCCGCCGTGCCGAACGCCGGCCAGATCGAGCAGTCGATGACACAAGGCAATTGGAGTCAGGCCGACGCACAGTTGCAAGAAGTACTGCAGGCGCATCCGAACAACGCCAAGGCGCACCATCTATACGCGCAAGTGCTGGATCGCGAAGGCCGTTCCTCCGACGCGCTCGCTCAGGTTCAACAAGCGCGCACACTCGACCCCGCCGTTAAATTCACTGATCCGGCACGCTTCAACGCCATGGAAGCGCGCATCCGCTCGGATGCAAACCGGGTGAATTCATCGACCAATACGTCTAATTCGACGTCTACCTCGGTCACGCGCAATCCGTTCAATCAAGGCACGGTAGCCGCTCCCGAAAGACACGGCCCGTCAATGGGCATTTGGGTGTTGCTTGCGGTCCTGTTCGCCGGGATTGCACTCGTGCTGCGCTGGGGTCTGAAACGCGCGCGTTCCAACGACGACGGCCAGGCCGACGCCGATTGGCGCCCGCAGTTGAAGCGCGCGACCGAACTGCTCAACGATGTCCGGTCACTTAAGCTCGACGTCCGTTTATCGACCCAGCCGGGTCACGAAGCGATGCTTCAGGAAGTCGAAGGCATCGAGACGCAACTGCGCCAGATGGTCGAAGCGCTGTCCAATTCGAAAAACCCGGTACCACCCTACGCGATCGAAGATTTGTTGAACCAGATCGACAGCGTGCGGGCCCGTTCGGAAAGCCGGCCCGATCCGCGCACAACAGCCGCCCCGGCAAGCGCCGATGGCCAATCGGTTTATTCGCAGGAAGCTGAGCGCTTTGGGCGCAATCCGCAAGGTCAGACGCCTTATCCGCCGCAACAACCGCAACAACCCCAACAACAACCGCCGGTCATCGTGCAGCAAGGCGGTGGGTTCGGCGGCGGCATGGGCGGATTGCTGACCGGCGTGCTGCTGGGTGAGGCGCTGTCCGGCGGCAACCGCGAGCGTGTGATCGAACGCGAAGTTCCGGTCGACGACGACGAATTGCGCCGCCGCCGAAGTGGCGACAACAACGGCAGCGGACTCGACTTCGGCAACGGTTCGAACGACTGGAGCGACAATGGCGGCGGCGTCGACCTGGGCAGCAACGATTCCGGCAACTGGGACAACAGCTAAACCGACTGCCGGCCGTGCCGCGGCTACGCTGGATGTTAAAAAGCTCCGAACGAAATCACGCAGATTCGTTCGGAGCTTTTTTATTGGTGTGGCCAGATTCAACGCATGTCCGGGCCAATACCGTCTTCACCCGCCCCCGAGAAAGCGCAGCAATGCCCACAGGAATTTGAAGAATCCCACGATAAATTCCCAGATGCGCTCGGGTTGATCCCAGTTCGCAATGCGCAGGAGTGCCTCGGACGTCATGTCGACCGGGTGCGCTGCACGACAGGCTGCGATGCGGATGAAAAGGAGGGGTGGCAAGGGTAAGCGAAACAGCGGGGCAAGGTTCATGACCCGCATGATAGCTGTTACAAACCCCTGTCGTAGATAACGCTCCCTTACTCCGCGTTACCGCCCTCCGGTTCGACTTCGTCGGTGAGCGATTCTTCCAGACGCTGGAAAATCGGTTTGGTCCCACCGCGTGCATGCAGCGCGAACAGCAAGAGTGACCGGCCGGTTACCTGATAGACTGCGCCCGAATTGAAGTCTTCCAGCTCTTCGCGGATTGGCGCGTTGGTGTCGATCAGGCAACTCCACTGGTCACTGTCGGAAATCTCGGGCAGCGTCAGGTCCACCACGTCGTGATGCGCGTTGAAGACTAGCAGCAGCGTGGCGTCCGATGCGGGACGGCGAATGCCCGTTGCTTGCGCGCGACCATCAATCACGAGCCCGAAACAGCGCATTAACGGATCGTCCCATTGTTCCGGCGTCGGCTCCTCGCCGCAATTCCACGAGCGGTTGTCCGAGCTGCCGTCGTTGTTGTCCTCGCCATTTGCTTCGTTATGCTTCTCGTTGTAAAAAACCAGGTCGTTCAGCGTAAAACCGTCGTGCGCGGTGATGAAGTTCACGCTTGCCCACGGACGGCGGCCACGATGATTGAATTTATCCCAGGAACCAATGATACGCGTGGCCAGTTCCGCCGCCACACCCTCTTCGCCCTTCCAGAATTCGCGCACGGTATCGCGGAACTTGTCGTTCCACTCCGCCCAGCCCGGCGGGAAACCGCCGACCTGATACCCACCCGGGCCGCAGTCCCAAGGCTCGGCGATCAGCTTCACGCTGGAGAGAATCGGGTCCTGGCTGCAACTGTCGACAAACCCGCCGCCTTCATCGCCGTAAGGCTCACGGCCGAAGATAGTCGCAAAATCGAAACGGAAACCATCCACGTTCATCTCGGTGACCCAATAGCAAAGACTGTCGGTGACCATCTGCAGCACGCGCGGATGCGACAGGTTGAGCGTGTTGCCCGTGCCGGTATCGTTGATGTAATAACGCTTGTCTTTGGGCAGCCGATAGTACGAAGCGTTGTCGATACCTTTGAACGACAACGTCGGCCTGCGTTCATTGCCTTCGGCCGTGTGGTTGTAGACGACGTCGAAAATGATCTCGAGGCCGACTTCGTGGAAGCGGTCGATCGTCTGCTTGAGTTCCGCGACCGCGCCCGGGCCGTGCGTAAAGAAGCGCGGATCGGCGGCGAAAAAGCCGATCGTGTTGTAGCCCCAGTAGTTGGTGAGGCCTTTGTCGGTGGGATGACTGTCGTTCACGAACGCCTGAATAGGCAGCAATTCAACTGATGTCACCCCAGGTTCTTGGTTCGATCACTTCCTTCTTGCCCAGTCCCTCGAATGTGCCGCGCGCATGTTCGGGTACAGCCGGGTGGCGTTTCGTGTAACCGTGCACGTGGGTTTCGTAGAAAATGGTCTGCTCCCAGGGCACCCGGATGCGCGTCGGGTGGACCCAGGAAAAGCTCTGGTCGACCACCTGGCACTTTTGCACGAACGGCGCGCTGTCGCGTTCGTCGAACGTGAGGTCATCGCCGTTCGCGTTCAGCGTGTAGCCGAAAACCGCCGGGTCCCACGTAAGCTTGCCCACATGCACCTTCGCGTCTTACAATTAACCATATTTTTCGGCGAGTTCGAAACCGAGCAGGATATCTGTAAGCCTTACCGATCCTCGCCAGACAACGATATTGCCCGGAGGAAGATCATTGGCTTGGGCCAGATAGCCACCCAGTTTGGCAAGTTTGATGGTATAATAGAGTTTGGCGGTTAAAGGGTTCGCGGTATCTTTTAACCAACTGATCAAGCAGCTGTATTTCAGTTGGTG
>LGTG01000079.1 GCA_001190015.1 Candidatus Burkholderia crenata | reverse complement strand
GGTGCAATCGAGGCACGACCGGTGTCGGCATAGATGACGCCAAACAGCCCGTTGAGCCGTTTCAACGCTTCGTTGACCAGCAGTCGAATTAGTCTCAGCGGGTGATCCGCCGGGACGAAATCCTCCAGCTTGACCGTAGTAAACAGAGGTTCTTGCATCTCATCCAATCCGCGCATCGCATCCATCGCCAAAGATTATGAACACGATATCCATAACGCTTGTCCCTCAAACCCCGCTTACACGGTACCAAATTTCAACAGCCTGCTAAGTTCGACGGTCCCGAATCATGCTTGTTCGGTACAAGCGCAGCCACGCCGATCAGCGACACCACGCCGAGCCCGGCCACGATCCAGAACGTCGCGCGCCAGCCGAATTCCTGGCCGATAAACGTCCCGAACAGCACACCAAGCACGTTCGCGAGCGTGAGCCCGGTGAACATCAGCGCAATCGCGCTCGCGCGCTTCTCCGCCGGAACCAGCGGCGCCGCGACCACCGCGCCAATGCCGAAAAACGAGCCGTGCGCGAACGACGTCACCACACGGGCGACCATAAGCATCGAATAACCGGGTGCAACCGCGCACAGCACATTGCCGACGATAAACACACCCATCAGCAATTGCAGCGCGAGTTTGCGCGGCATTTTTGCGGTCAGCACGGCGAGCAGCGGCGCGCCCACGGCTACGCCCAGCGCGTACCCGGTGACGAGAAAACCCGCCGATGGAATGGACACAGCCAGGTCGCGAGCCACGTCGGGCAGCAAGCCCCATGATGACGAACTCGGTCGTCCCGATGGCGAACGCGCTGATCGCGAGCGCCAGAAGTGGAATAGGCATGAAAATCCCCTTAGTTTGAGATTGCGGAGAATGCTGAGAACGTGGAATTCGACGTCACGAATTCGATGACCACGCCTGGCGCAAGCTGCACAAACACTTGCTGCTCAAGGGCGAGCGGAACGTCGGCTGCGAAAAACGGGATTGCGTGTTCGCAGGCGCGCGAGCAACGCCTGCCATTCTGCCTCGCCTTGCACGCGCAGCGCGAGATGATCAATACGCGTGGCCGCCCGGCCACCGGGCGGCGAAGCGAGCACCGAGCCGTTCTCGATCAGATGCACGGCGGGTACGCCATCCACATAAAGCCAGTACCCGCCTACGCCGAACGGCGGGCTCGGGCCGACTTTCATGCCAGCTATATCGACGAGAAAATGGTGGATCGGCTCGCAATCCGGCGCGACGATCGTGACGTGATCGAGTTTCATCGGGGAACCTGCGTCACGGCGCTTCCGGAAAATTCGGGCTGCATGATCGACCTCATACGCTGCAATGCATCAAATTTTGCGCGCCAAGAAGCGTTTTGATCATTGGCGTAGCATTTGAAGCATTATCAAAAGCAAATTGAGAATCACGATGGATCGACTTGGCGACATGCGCCTGTTCACGGAAGCGGCAGCGCTCGGCAGTTTGTCCGCGGCGGGGCGCAAGCTGGGTTTGTCGCCGGCGGCGGCCAGCGCCCGGCAGCTGGAGAAATCGCTAACCGCGCGGTTGTTCGAGCGCACCACCCGGCCACTCAAGCTCACCAACGAAGGCTGGCTTTATCTGCAGCATCGCCGGATCGCGCTGCACGCCGGCCAGAATCTCATGCGCGGCAAGGTGCGGATCTCGGCGACATCGGATTTCGGCCGCAACCTGCTATGCCATTGGCTCGATGAATTCAGCCGCCTGTACCGGGACGTGAGTTTTTCGCTGACGCTGTCGGATTCGGTGTCGAATCTGCTGCTGGAAGATATTGATCTGGCGATTCGCTTCAACCAGCCGTCGGAGAGCAATCTCATTGCGCGGCGGCTGGCGCCGAACCAGCGTGTGCTGTGGTGCGCATCGCCGGACTATCTGGGCCGGCACGGCGAGCCGAAAACGCCCGCCGATCTCGCCACGCACACGTTCGCGATGCTGGCAACCTCAACGGCCACGTTCAACGAGTTCCAGCTCGTCCGTGGTGACGAGCGTTTCACCCACACCGTGCCTTTCGACGACGCCTGGTAAACCAACGACGGCGCGCTGTCCCGAGCCTGGGCGCTGTCCGGCCAGGGCATTTGCGCATAAATCGATCTGGAATATAGCCGCCGATGTCCGCTCGGGGGTGCTGAAAATTTTGCTGGCAGACTGGTGTTCGAACGAGGCGGCGGTGCACGCGGTTTATCACTGCAACCGGTATATGGCGCCGCGGGTGCGCGTGCTGCTGGATTTCCTGATCGAACGCTTCGGCCGCGCGACCGCGGAATTACTCGACGACCTTGCCTACCCGCCCGGCCACCAGGAGCACGAAATCGAGCGGACGCTATAATATCAAGCTGAACTGTCGAACCGCGCGTCGTGAGATTTCCGGCCATTTCAGGCGAGACGAATCCAAAAACGAGCGCAAAAGCCGACAAAACGAAACATGCGAATCCCTTTAACGCATTAAAAACCGCGCCCCCAGACTAATCACTGCGACCGGCGAAATTCATGACCAAGAAAGTGTATGTAAAGACCTTTGGCTGCCAGATGAACGAGTACGACTCCGACAAAATGGTCGACGTGCTCGGAGCAGCCTATGGCCTCACCCAGACGGATACGCCGGAAGACGCCGACGTCATTCTCTTCAACACGTGTTCGGTGCGCGAAAAAGCGCAGGAAAAGGTTTTCTCCGACCTCGGCCGCGTGCGCGAGCTGAAGGAAGCGAACCCGAACCTGATCATTGGCGTGGGCGGTTGCGTGGCAAGCCAGGAAGGCGCGGCGATTGTGTCCCGCGTTCCGTACGTGGACCTGGTGTTCGGCCCGCAAACGCTGCATCGTCTGCCGGAAATGATTGCGAAACGGCTTTCCAGCGACCGTTCGCAAGTCGATATCTCGTTTCCGGAAATCGAAAAATTCGATCATCTGCCGCCGGCACGTGTCGACGGCCCGAGCGCGTTCGTATCGATCATGGAAGGCTGCAGCAAGTACTGCAGCTATTGCGTGGTGCCCTACACGCGCGGCGAAGAAGTATCGCGGCCGCTGGACGACGTGCTGACCGAAATCGCGGGCCTCGCCGACCAGGGCGTGCGCGAGGTCACCATGCTCGGCCAGAACGTGAATGCATACCGTGGGCCGGTGACACAGCATTCCACTGACATTGCCGATTTCGCCACGCTGATCGAATACGTGGCGGAGATTCCGGGCATTGAACGGATTCGCTACACCACGTCGCATCCAAATGAATTCACGCAGCGCCTGATTGATACGTACGCGAAAGTGCCGAAGCTCGTGAGCCACTTGCACTTGCCGGTGCAGCACGGTTCCGACCGCATCCTGATGGCGATGAAACGCGGTTATACCGTACTCGAATACAAGTCGGTGATCCGCAAGCTGCGGGCGATTCGTCCGGATTTGTCACTGTCCACGGACATGATTGTCGGGTTCCCGGGCGAGACGGAAGACGACTTCCAGAAGATGATGAAGCTCATCGACGAAATGAGCTACGACACCAGTTTCTCTTTCATCTACAGCCCGCGTCCCGGCACGCCCGCTGCAAACTTGCACGACGACACCCCGCGCGAAGTGAAGCTCAAGCGTTTGCAACATTTGCAGGCGACCATTGAGACGAATGTGGTGAAGATCAGCAACTCCATGCTGGGCTCGGTGCAGCGCATCCTGGTGGAAGGTCTGTCGCGCAATGACCCGAGCGAACTCGCCGGACGCACCGAGAATAATCGCGTGGTGAATTTCCCCGCGCCAATCTCGTCGCACAAACGGCTGATCTGCCAAATGGTCGATGTGGAAATCAACGTGGCGTATCCGCATTCGTTGCGTGGCAAGCTGGTTTTGACGCCCGCGACAACTCACTAAAACCCGCAGCTTCGACAGGAACCCGACTCTCGCCTTGAAGACCGCTCAGCAGCATATGGAATTCACCGCACCGCGCGACGACAACGCGCGGCTCGCCAACCTGTGTGGCCCGCTCGACGAAAACCTGCGGCAAATCGAGCAGGCGCTCGACGTGACACTGACGCGGCGCGGACACAAGATCACCATCCGCGGGCGCGGCGCGAAGGTTGCGCTGGCGGCGCTCGAGAATTTCTACAATTGCGCGAAAGACACTTTGTCGTTGGACGACATCCAGTTGGCGCTGGTCGAAGCGCGTAATGCGGCACGGCGCGACAAGCCGTCGAACAATCTGAACTCCGATCCCGTCGATCCGCATTTTCGTAGAGACCCGGATCATCCGTTCGATGAACCCAGCGCAACCATCAACCTGGGCGAAGAAGAAGATCCAGGTCCGAAGCTGTACACGCGACGCGCCGATCTACGCGGCCGCACGCCCATGCAGCGTGAATACCTGAAGCAGATCATTGCGCACGACGTGACGTTTGGCATTGGCCCGGCGGGTACGGGCAAGACGTATCTGGCGGTGGCGTGTGCGGTAGATTCGCTCGAACGCGATCAGGTGAAGCGCATTGTGCTCACGCGTCCCGCAGTGGAAGCCGGCGAGCGCCTGGGTTTCCTGCCGGGCGATCTCGCGCAGAAAGTGGATCCGTATTTGCGCCCATTGTACGACGCGCTCTACGACCTGCTCGGCTTCGATAAAACCGCGAAAATGTTCGAGCGCCAGATGATCGAAATTGCGCCGCTCGCGTACATGCGCGGCCGGACGCTGAATCACGCATTCATCATCCTGGACGAAGCGCAGAACACCACGCCCGAGCAGATGAAGATGTTCCTGACGCGGATCGGTTTCGGGTCGAAGGCGGTTGTCACCGGCGACACCACGCAGGTCGATTTGCCGCGTGGGCACCGCAGCGGGTTGATTGAAGCACAACACGTGCTGGCCGACGTGCACGGTATCGCAATGACGAAGTTCACGAGCGTAGACGTGGTACGGCATCCGCTGGTCGCGCGCATTGTGGAAGCGTACGACGCCGCAGTCGGCGCGTGATGCCGTTGCTGCCATGGCTTTCGGCCGGAAAATAATCGCCCAACTATTCGCCCGAACCCGCATGCCCAAACTTGCCTTGACGCTGCAGTTTCCCACCGCCAAAACGTTCCCTGAACACAAGGCGCTGCTGCCACGCGCAACCGTCGCCGACTGGATCAAGGCGTCCTTGTTCGCGGACGCGGAACTGACCGTGCGTTTCGTCGATACCCAGGAAGGCCGGACGCTGAACTGGTCTTATCGGCAGAATGATTACGCGACCAATGTGCTCACGTTCGCGTACGCCGAGTCGGAGGACGATCCGGTCACGGGCGACCTGGTGCTGTGCTGTCCGGTAGTGGAACGCGAGGCGCGCGAGCAGAACAAGCCGCTCGCCGCGCATTACGCGCATCTGATCGTGCACGGTACGCTGCATGCTCAGGGCTACGATCATGAAGATTCGGCGGAAGCGGAAGAAATGGAATCGATCGAAACCGGCATCATGCAAAAGCTGGGTTTCATCGATCCTTACTTGCCGTTGCCGCCCAACTAAGCCGTGACTCCCGACCCTTCCCCTCTCCCCGAACTGCCCGCCGGTGTTCGCGGAATCGCGTGTGTTAGCGGTGGTGCAAATCCGACACTAAACGGCGGCGTTGGGTTGAATAGAAGCGAAGTGACCAGGGGCCGTTGCTGCTAGCCCGTGGTTGTCGGCCTGCTCGTGCTCAGAATGGATCGTCGACATCGGTTAGGCGAGCGCTTGCTCGGCGAACAGTTGTCCGGGATCAGGAAGTCGAGCCCGCAGGTGATCCCGGAAGGCGACTGATGGCGCGTCATTGATGTCTTCTTCTCGGCCTTAGCCGCACTGCGCTTCTTCGTGCGTTGCTCAGC
>LGTG01000078.1 GCA_001190015.1 Candidatus Burkholderia crenata | reverse complement strand
GATCCATTCTGAGCACGAGCAGGCCGACAACCACGGGCTAGCAGCAACGGCCCCTGGTCAACTTCGCTTCTATTCAACCCAACGCCGCCGTTTAGTGTCGGATTTGCACCGCCGCTAACAACAGGATCCAGCCCGCCGTCAGCGAACTCATGGCGAGGTAATGGCTGGACGTGCCGAGCAAGCGCGCAAGCTGTTTCGCGAAATGGGTCTTGCCGATGCCCGGATCGCCCAGCAGCATCGGCATCAATTTGAGCCGGTCCTCGGTTTCAAAGCACAGCGCGATCTGCTTGCGGATGTCATTCAGCGTTTCCTGGAAATTGGGCAGGTCCGCCACCAAATCGTCTATGGAAGGCATACGGTTCGGCTTGACGCAAAAGCGCAGATTGCCCGCTTTGAGCATCTTTTCGTACGTTGCGCGCAGCGCTTCGCTACCCCCTTCGCTCAGCTCGTTCAATGCGGTTTCGACCTCGTCCAGGTCGTAGACCTTGCTGAACGACGCCACGGCGAGTTCTTGTTTGACTACAGCGGTGGTCATGGCTTTCCCCGGTTGTCTTGATCGATAAATTCAGTTTATCGGCCACAAAATTGCGCGCAAGCGAGCAGTCCCGGACGTCTGCTGCTAATCGCATAAAAATGCGATGGCTTCGGCAGGCGGGCTGAAGCGCTTGTATTATTGATAAGTTGCGCTGCGAAAAAAACGGGTGCGGACGGGTTCGAAAAGTGCGTTAAATGTGAATGAGCGGATTTGGGCGGAGCACAAGAGATTGCTGCCATTTTTGCATTCGCACGGTAGCTTTTGGAAACACTTCGCGCCGAACACCTGCACCGGATCAGTGGGCGAATTCAACCGGTCGTTACAACATCTCGAAATTTGGAGGTGTTAAATGGGACGACCGCGGAGCTGGAGCTCGCAACAAACCGGGAGGCCAATGATGCCATCGCCGGGCAGGCCAGGTGTCAATCAGTTTGAGACGAAGCAAGCGTTCTGGAAATTTATTGCCGAGGGAATGGAAAGTGACG
>LGTG01000077.1 GCA_001190015.1 Candidatus Burkholderia crenata | reverse complement strand
GATCCATTCTGAGCACGAGCAGGCCGACAACCACGGGCTAGCAGCAACGGCCCCTGGTCAACTTCGCTTCTATTCAACCCAACGCCGCCGTTTAGTGTCGGATTTGCACCGCCGCTAACACCGGACGGGGTCACGCCCAGGATCCGGCGTTTGGACGTCATCTCGATCCATCCGTGCTCCGTGCAGGCATCGAGAAATGCCGCGCCCAGCGCGCCCCCAAGATGTGGCCGGCGTTCGCTCCAGTCGATGCACGTACATGCAAAGCGCCGGCGCCGCGCTTTCTGCGCCTTGAGATCGATACCTAGGCGCGCGAATTCATCGAATCCTCTGGTGTTGCGTCCAGCGTGGCAGGACCTGGCCGCTGTGTTTCCGACGGTGCACCCGGTATCACTTCCAGCCACTTCGAGCTCAGCATGCGATCAAACAGCCGTACGGCAAGTTCTCCCGCCAGATGGTCGCGTAGCAGGTTCGGGCGTAACGCATCTCGAGCGGTACAGCCGAGGCGCTTCCTGGTGTGCCTCTGCCTGCTCCCTCAGCGGAGCGCTGGTTTGTGCGAGATTCGTGAGCGCTTCGATCGCCATCGCGATGTCGGCTGCTGCGATGCGGTAATACCGATACCGCCCGCTGACCTCGAGCTTGAGCAACCCGCTTTCTACAAGCCGGGCGAAATGCCCGCGATCATGGTGAGTTCGCCGGCGGGCCGGGCGGTGCCGTCCATCAGTGACCAAAGCATGGCGGCGCGGCCGGGGTCGGCGAGCAGTGCGCCGATGCGCGACAGGCCGAGAAACGGGCGGGCGTCGTCGTGGTTGAGCGTCATGTATGCCTCCTTGGTCGACTCTCCTTGGTTGACTTTACTTTAGCGGATTGGTGCGCGCGATGTTTCATTGAAACGTGAAGTATCCGTGCAGCGCGGATATGCGTGATGCGAGTGCAGGAAGCAGCGCGCTAGAATGGTGATTCGCCTGAAAAGATGGTCGTATCAAGGATCCTCATGTTGAAACTCATGGTGTTGACGCTGCTTGTGGCGGTGTGTACAGGTTGCGCGGGAACGTCGGGGCCATCGTCGTCTGCCGGGTCGAGCGGCATCACGATGTACGGCGTGATCGACGAAGGCGTGTCCGTGCGCAAGTAGGCCTGCGGGCGGGCGGCTTTTGTGCCTTTTTGTGCTCGTATAATTCGGCAACTCTAATCGCGGAGTTCGCCCCACTTCGTCACGACAACTTCAGCCACACGGAGCGCAGCACCTGCTCCCCAATCCCTCACCGCCGGCGCCGTCAAGCCGGAGCGCTCCGAAACCACCTTCCGTTTTCTCGCCGAGCCGACTTTCCGTCAATTTCGGTGGCAAGGTTCACGGCGGGGCATTGATGAAGTGGATCGACGAAACCGCGTATGCGTGCGCGGCCGTGTGGTCTGGCCGGTATTGCGTGACCGTGAGCGTTGGCAACATCCGCTTCGCCGGCCGATCATGGGGGGTTATCTGGTGAAGTTACGTGCGCGCGTAGTGGCGACAGGGCGCACGAGGGCGAATTCAACCGGTCGTTGCAACATCTCGAAATTTGGAGGTGTTAAATGTGGCGACCAGCGGGGCTGGAGCTCGCAACAAACCGGGAGGCCAATGATGCCACCGCCGGGCAAGCCAGGTGTCAATCAGTTTGAGACGAAGC
>LGTG01000076.1 GCA_001190015.1 Candidatus Burkholderia crenata | reverse complement strand
GATCCATTCTGAGCACGAGCAGGCCGACAACCACGGGCTAGCAGCAACGGCCCCTGGTCAACTTCGCTTCTATTCAACCCAACGCCGCCGTTTAGTGTCGGATTTGCACCGCCGCTAACGTCATATAGTCGCACGCGATCCGTATATTGCGAAGACGCACGTGGCGACAGCCGGCAGCGCGATTGCAGCCATGGCGCTCGTGTTCCTCAACTACGGGCGGCTATCTATTCGCCGTGGCTCGACAAGCTGATTTTTCTCGCGGCGCTCGTGATGCTGGTCGGTGCGGTGTTCGTATGGCGCCGGAGCGAAAGCGGTGCCGGCGCGTCTGTCCCGTGGGCCGTGGGACAGCCTGCCGCTCTTGCTGGGCTCGTTCGCGCTCGGCCTCGTGTTGTTCATCGTGTTACCCGCTGCAGCAATGTCCGGCGCATTGGCGATCATCGTTGCGCTGCTGATTGCCGCGGACGCTTTCACGATGACTTTCGGCGCAGCTCGCGGCGGTCCGATGAAACACGCGTTGGCAGGGTTGCTGCAGCTCGCGTTTCATCCCCGGCAAAAGCGCTTCACCGGACGCAGTCACGAGCATGACGTCGTCCCGCCGACCGCGCTCAAGATGCCCGTGCTGGATGCGAAGGAATATGGCGTCGGCAAACCGGTTGAATTCCGCTGGAATCAATTGCTGGGCTTCGATGCGTGCGTGCAATGCGGCAAGTGCGAAGCGGCGTGTCCGGCGTTCGCAGCGGGTCAGCTGCTGAACCCGAAGAAGCTGATCCAGGGCCTGGTGACGGGTACGGACGCCGCGTATGCCGGTAGCCCGACACCCGGCATCCCACTCGGCAAGCATTCGGGCGCACCGTCGAAGCCGCTGATTTCCACGATGATCGAAGCGGACACGATCTGGTCGTGCACCACCTGCCGCGCCTGCGTTCAGGAGCGCCCGATGCTGATTGAGCATGTGGACGCTATCGTGGATATGCGGCGCAATCAGACGCTGGTCGAAGGCATCGTGCGGGGCAAGGGTCCTGAAACGCTCGCAAACTTGCGCGAGACGGGTAGCGCGAACGGCTTCGATATCAGCGCGTGTTACGACTGGTCCGTCGACCGCAGGTGCAGGTCGCGCAGCCGGGGCGTGCGGTCGATGTGCTGCTCATTGCAGGCGAAGGTGCATTCGACATGCGCTATCAGCGCTCCCTGCTTAGCAGGCTGTTGAAAAGCGCCCGTCATGACGACCGAAGCAGTGTTCAAGAGGTTTGCACATGCAATTTGCTGCTGAATTGCGGGTTCGCCGAGTGGTTTTGGCAGGCAGTGCGCAGGCACGCCAGCCCGGCGCCGTACGGTGC
>LGTG01000075.1 GCA_001190015.1 Candidatus Burkholderia crenata | reverse complement strand
GCAGCAACGGCCCCTGGTCACTTCGCTTCTATTCAACCCAACGCCGCCGTTTAGTGTCGGATTTGCACCGCCGCTAACAAACATCGAAGCTACGTGTGTAGAAACTCGCGCTTACAACGATCCGACCTTCCTGAGGGCGCGAGCGTTGAGTCTTAGCGTCGGCGCAATCCGCAAGGCTCAAGGGAAAAAATGCCCGGGTGATTTTCCCGTGGGCACGATCGAATGGCACGCGGTGGTTGAGGAATTTGCGGATGACGTGCTGAAGGCGATGCTTTCAGAACCGGATTTGCCGATTCTCGAATTCAAACGCGACAACGCCAGAAAATAATGGCTTTGCTCAAAGCTTAAAGTCCGTGGAACAGAGCGTAAGCTCCCGTTCCGATCAAAAATGCAAAAAGGCGTCGCGATTAATCAGCGACGCCTTTTTGCATGAGTTTTTGCTTGAATCCAGCGAGTTAGTTCTCATCCGCCCAGTAAATCGATCACTTGCAGAATGTCCTTGCGCAATTGATCGACATCGACCGCAACATTTACTTGGGGAGTCGCACCGCTTTCCTCTATGTCTTCGATATCAGCCGAACCGTTCGGACGACCATGTGAATCGAGCCGGTTGCGCGCGCCATTGATCGTGAACCCCTGCTCATAAAGCAGTTCACGAATGCGGCGGATCAGCAGCACTTCGTGATGCTGATAATAGCGGCGATTGCCACGCCGCTTGACAGGCCTCAGTTGCGTGAATTCCTGTTCCCAGTAGCGCAGCACGTGCGGCTTGACACCGCATAGCTCGCTGACCTCACCGATCGTGAAGTAGCGCTTGGCCGGAATCGGAGGCAGGACGACTTTTTCCATCGTCAATCAACCATCGTGGTGAATGTCGCGAATGGGGCAAATGTCGCTAATAAGCGCTCGGGCGGCACATGACAAATGCCCGTTACTTCAGCGGCCGAAACTGTTTTCAGCACCGGCTTCGACCAGTGCTTTCAACTTTTGACTCGCATGAAACGTGACAACACGACGCGCCGCGATGGGAATGGCTTCCCCCGTTTTTGGATTACGTCCGGGACGCTGCGGTTTGTCGCGTAGTTGAAAGTTGCCAAAGCCGGATAGCTTGACACTGTCGCCGCTTTCAAGCGCGTCGCGAATGACCTCGAAAAATGCTTCCACCATGTCTTTGGCTTCGCGCTTATTCAACCCGACATGGTCAAATAGCATTTCGGCCAATTCGGCTTTTGTCAGCGTAGGCGTTTCTGCCGTTGCCGCACCGTTCGAAGTGGGAACATTTCGGATCACGGCGCTGCGTTGCGCCGAAAGAAGGGCTTCGAAATCACTCGAGTTCATTTGGTTCATATCGAAAAAATGGCGTGACGATGAAGACGGAGGGGGCCAACTGCAGGCTATCCGCGCAACCGCGCGCCATGTACTCGAGCCAAGCGTTCCACCAATGCTTTGATGGCCGTTTCGACCGTTTTGTCCTGAAGCGTCCCGCCAGTATCTTGCAACGTTACACGGAAGGCAAGGCTTTTTTCATGTGTGTCCAACCCACCGGAAGTGCTTGATTTTGGACGAAATTCGTCGAATAAAGCAACCCTGGTGACATGCTTGCAGGCGGGTTCGAAACGGGCACTTTCCAGCTCGTCGATGAGCGCCTGCACTTCCACTTTCTGGTCCACGACAATCGCAATATCGCGCCGAACCGGCGGGAATTTCGACACCTCGGACGGTACCGGCAATGCACGTTGCATCAAAGCTTCTGCTTCGATTTCGAACAAAACCGGCGCGTGCGGCAAATCGTATTTCTGCATCCAGCGCGGGTGCAGATCCCCGATCCAGCCCACTGCCCGGCTGTCGATCTCGATCCGCGCGCTGCGTCCCGGATGCAGCGCCGGATGTTCCGCTTTCACGAAACGCGGCACGACCGGCGCGAACAGAGCTTCCACGTCGCCCTTCACATCGAAGAAATCGACGCTGCGTGACGGCGTACCCCACTGCTCTTCGAGCACGGGGCCGTACGCCAGGCCGCCAATCATTTTCGGCTGGTCAAAACTCTCGATAGCCAGTTCACCCGCCTTGATCGCCGGATCGTGCAGGAACACACGGCCTGCTTCGAACACACGAATCCGGTCCGCGCGCCGGTTCAGGTTGTGGCGCAGCACGCTGATCAGGCTGCCAAACAACGTGGTGCGCATGACCGAAAGCTGGCTGGCGATAGGATTCAGCAACTTCACGGGATTCGTGTTGCCGGCAAAATCCGCTTCCCATTCTGCGTCGACGAAACTGAAGTTCACCGTCTCCGCGTAATCCCGTGCAGCCACGGCGTGGCGCAGCACATGAATAGAGCGCTTCGTTTCATTGGTCGGACGCATTTCGCTGGTCGCGACCGGCGGACGCGCCGGAATCTTCTCAAAGCCGTAAATGCGCGCGACTTCCTCGATCAGATCCTCTTCAATCTCGATGTCGAACCGGTACGGCGGCGGCGTGACGGCAAACGTGTCGCCGTCGTGCGTGAATGTCAGGCCGAGCCGCGTGAAGATCTGCGCGATTTCCTCGGCGCTAATCGCCACGCCAATGATCCGGTTCGCCCGCGATACGCGCATGCCCACCGGCTCGCGTGTCGGCACGTTGAGCGTCTGGTCGTCTACAGGACCGGCGTTACCGCCGCAAATATCGAGGATCAGTCTGGAAATACGCTCGATATGCTCGACGGTCGTCGAATAGTCGACACCCCGCTCGAACCGATGCGCCGCATCGGTGGAAAAGTTGTACTTGCGCGCGCGGCCACGAATGCTGTCCGGCCACCAGAACGCGGCTTCCAGGTAAATGTTGGTCGTGTCGAGCGACACGGCGGTGCTATCACCGCCCATGATCCCGGCGAGGCTTTCGACCTGGCGGTCATCGGCGATCACGCCAACGGTTTCATCGAGTTCAATCGTGTTACCGTTCAACAGCTTGAGCGTCTCGCCCTTCTTCCCCCAGCGCACTTCAATACCACCGTGGATCTTGTCGAGATCGAACACGGGCGTCGGGCGGCCGAGTTCGAGCATCACGTAGTTCGAAATATCGACGAGTGCGGAAATGCCGCGCTGTCCCGAGCGTTCGAGGCGTTCCACCATCCAGTGCGGCGTTTTTGCGTGCGCGTTCACGCCACGAATCACGCGGCCCGAAAAGCGTCCGCACAGGTCCGGCGCCAACACTTTGACCGGAAGGATTTCACCGATTGAGACGGCGACCGGCGGCATGTCGAGCGCATGCAACGGCGCGCCCGTGATGGCGGCGGTTTCCCGCGCCACGCCGAATACCGACAAACAATCGGCCTTGTTCGGCGTGAGCTTGATCTCGAAAACGGTGTCGTCAAGATTGAGCGTCTGGCGAATGTCCTGACCAATCGGGGTATCGGCGGGAAGGATCATCAAGCCGCTGTGATCTTCCGACAGCTTCAGTTCGCGCGCCGAGCACAACATGCCCTGGCTTTCCACGCCGCGCAGCTTGGACAGCTTGATCGCGAACGGCGCACCGCACACGATGTTCAGCGTCTCGCCGGTACCGGCGTCGACCTGACATACGTTGAGCTTGTCGGCGTTCGGATGCTTCGCCACTTCCAGCACCTGCCCGACGACAATCTTTGTGGTCGGCGGCGCGACGGGCGCAAGGCCTTCCACCTCGAGACCCGCCATGGTCAGCGCGTGCGAGAGTTCATCGGTCGAGAGTTTGGGATCGACGAAAGTTCTAAGCCAGGATTCCGGGAATTGCATGTGTGTCTAGGTTCGAAATGAGTGGTGTCTGCGTCTGGACTTCTGCGTCCAGACCAAGGCTCGCGGCAACCCGCCTCAGGCGAATTGCTGCAGGAAACGCAGATCGTTTTCGAAGAACAGGCGCAGGTCCTGCACGCCATAGCACAGCATCGTCAGGCGTTCAAGGCCGCTGCCGAATGCAAAACCGATATACCGTTCGGGGTCGAGTCCCATATTGCGGATCACGTTCGGATGAACTTGTCCCGAACCCGAGATTTCCAGCCACTTACCCGCGTTCTTGCCGTGCTCGAACATCATGTCGATTTCGGCGGACGGCTCGGTAAATGGGAAATACGACGGCCGGAAGCGCACGAGAATGTCGTCGCGCTCGAAGAATTTCTTCAGGAAGTCAGAGTACACGCCCTTCAGGTCGGCGAAGCTGATGTTCTCGTCGATCCACAACCCTTCGACCTGATTGAACATGGGCGAATGCGTGGCGTCACTATCTACCCGATACGTCCGGCCCGGCACGATCACCTTGATCGGCGGTTTGTTCATGCGCGCGTAGCGCACCTGCATCGGGCTGGTATGCGTGCGCAGCAGCAGTTGCCGGCCATCCGCATCCTTGCCGTCGATATAAAACGTATCCTGCATCGAGCGCGCCGGATGATTTTCCGGGCTGTTAAGCGAGGTAAAATTGTACCAGTCCGTTTCGATCTCGGGGCCGTCGGCCACATCGAAACCAATCGTACTGAAAATCTGTTCCACGTGTTCCCACGTGCGCATGACCGGATGCCGACTGCCGGCGCCAAGACCGCGGCCAGGCAACGTGACATCGATCGATTCAGACGCAAGCCGCTGGTTCAGCAACACGTCCGCCAGCGCCTGACGGCGCGCGTTCAGCGCTGCTTCCACCTGCTGCTTGATCGCATTGATGCGTGCGCCTTTGGTCTTGCGGGCTTCCGGGTCGAGTTTGCCCAAGCCTTTCAGCAAATCCGTGAGCACCCCGGACTTACCAAGAAAGCGGGCCTTTTCGTTTTCGAGCGTGGCCGCATCGGCGGCGTTTTCGAAAACATTTCGCGCGTCGGCGACAATCTGGTCCAGATCCATTGATCCCATCATTTCAGCGTCAAAGTTTTTCTGATCGTTTCCGGGCCGATATTTGCGCAAATGGTGTACCGTTGCATCGTCGCCCCTCAGCCCAGCTTCACCGGCTTCACCAACAAAAACGGGGCTCTTGTCGAGCCCCGTTTTTTGTCGTTGCGCTGTCCGTTTAGGGACAACGCTCCAACGAACCACGCAGTACCAATCTTGCTAACAAGCTCGATCAGGCTACAACGGCGGCTTTTACCTGCTTGACGATCGCAGCAAAAGCAGCCTTGTCGAACACAGCCATGTCGGCCAGCACCTTGCGGTCGAGTCCGATCGAAGCCTTCTTCAGGCCGTTGATGAACACGCTGTACGTCATGTCGTGCTGACGCACCGCCGCGTTGATACGCGTGATCCACAAAGCACGGAACACACGCTTCTTGTTGCGGCGATCGCGATAGGCGTATTGCCCAGCACGCATGACCGCTTGCTTGGCGATGCGATAGACGTTATTGCGACGGCCGCGGTAACCCTTGGCCAGCTTGATGATTTTCTTGTGACGAGCCCGTGCGGTAACCCCACGTTTGACTCTAGGCATAGTGCGCTCCTGTGAGTGTCAGTTAAGGGTTAAGCGAACGGCAGCATTGCGCGCACAGAATTCATGTCAGATTCATGAACTTCCGTGGAACCGCGCAGATGGCGTTTTACCTTGGTGGTCTTCTTGGTAAGAATGTGACGCTTGAAGGCTTGACAACGCTTGATGGTACCGCCCGGACGCACCACGAAGCGCTTTGCAGCACTCTTCTTGGTCTTCATCTTCGGCATGAAACTACTCCAGTTTATTTGATGGATATGGGTGTGCGGTCGACCCATTCGATCCTGACCCACCCTTTGAAACCCACATGCCACTTATGAGAGACAGACTTTTTACAGCCACCGCTTTTTCATGAACGCCGCCTATTATCCGGCGCCGCCATGAAACCTGCTCAAACGATGCCGCGCAGACCTTTGAACACTTTCCCGGCCGCGCGATCCATCGATCGATTCTTTCGATTATTTCTTTTTCTTCGGCGCCATGACCATGATCATCTGGCGCCCTTCCATCTTCGGCATTTGCTCGACCTGACCGTGCTCTTCAAGATCGGTCTTCAACCGCTTGAGCACACGCATACCGATTTCCTGGTGAGCCATTTCCCGACCGCGAAAACGCAACGTGATTTTCGTCTTGTCGCCATCTTCGAGGAAGCGCGTGAGGTTGCGCAATTTCACGTTATAGTCACCGTCGTCGGTGCCCGGCCGGAACTTGACTTCCTTGACCTGAACGATCTTCTGCTTGAGCTTGGCCTCGTGCTGCTTCTTCGCTTCCGAGTACTTGAACTTACCGTAATCTATCAATCGGCAAACAGGCGGAACAGCCTGCGGCGCGATTTCGACAAGATCCACGCCCTGCTGTTCCGACATGCGGAAAGCATCGGCCAGTTTCACGATTCCGAGCGGTTCGTTGTCCACTCCGACCAAGCGCACTTCCGGTGCAGTGATTTCCCCGTTGATGCGATGTGCAGACTTATCAGTAGCGATGTTACGTTTCCTCTAAAAATTCAAAAAACTAGCCGCGCTGCGGGTGGGCTTACTTGTACGCCTGCACGTCCTGCTGCAGACGCTCAAGGAATGCGTCGACCGGCATCACGCCAGCATCGACACCGCCACGAGCACGCACGGCTACGGTTTGTGCCTCACGCTCCTTGTCCCCGACAACCAACAAATACGGGACCTTCTCCAGCGCGTGCTCTCGTATTTTATAGCTAATCTTCTCGTTGCGCAAATCGCTCTTTACTCTAAGCCCTTGTTTTTGCAACGATTGGGTCAGTTTCAGTGCATATTCAGCCTGACTTTCAGCGATATTCAGGACCACAGCCTGCACCGGCGCGAGCCAGGACGGCATTGCACCAGCATGGTGCTCGATCAGAATACCGAGGAAACGCTCCATGGAACCGACGATCGCACGGTGCAGCATGACCGGGCGTTTGCGGCTGTTGTCTTCCGCCACGTACTCCGCGCCCAGGCGCTCCGCCAACACCATGTCGAGCTGCAACGTGCCGCATTGCCATAACCGGCCTAGTGCGTCCTTGATGTGGTACTCGATCTTCGGACCATAGAACGCACCCTCGCCCGGTAATTCTTCCCATGTGAGACCGCATACGGTCAGTGCGTCGCGCAGGCCCTGCTCCGCGAGATCCCAGGTTTCGTCGGTACCGGCACGTGCGTCCGGACGCAGCGACAGCTTGATGTCGATGTGATCAAAGCCAAAGTCCTTGTAGATGCTCATCGCGAGCGTGTTGAACGCAATCGACTCTTCGATGAACTGGTCTTCCGTGCAGAAAATATGGGCATCGTCCTGGACGAAACCGCGTACGCGCATCAAGCCGTGCAGCGAGCCCGACGCCTCATTCCGGTGACACGAGCCAAATTCCGCGTAACGCAGCGGCAAATCGCGATACGACCGCAAGCCATGATTGAACACTTGAACGTGGCCAGGACAGTTCATCGGCTTGATCGCATAATCGCGCTTTTCCGACTCTGTCGTGAACATGTTTTCACGATAGTTTTGCCAGTGACCCGACGCTTCCCACAGCGAGCGGTCCATGATCATCGGCGTCTTGATTTCGAGATAACCGACTTCGCTCAGGCGGCGGCGGATGTATTGCTCGACTTGTTGCCAGATCGCCCAGCCCTTCGGGTGCCAGAACACCATGCCCGGCGCTTCTTCCTGCAGATGGAACAGGTCGAGCTGCTTCGCGAGCTTACGGTGATCGCGCTTCTCGGCTTCCTCGAGCATGTGCAGGTACGCTTCCTGGTCTTCCTTCTTCGTCCAGGCCGTGCCGTAGATCCGCTGCAACTGTTCGTTCTTCGAGTCGCCGCGCCAATAGGCACCCGCAACCTTCATCAGCTTGAAGACCTTCAGCTTGCCGGTGGACGGCACGTGCGGGCCGCGGCAAAGATCCGTGAAACTACCGTGCGAGTAGAGCTTGATATCGTCGGTGGACGGGATCGATTCAATGATCTCGGCCTTGTACTTTTCCCCGATGCTCTTGAAGTAGTCGATGGCTTCGCCACGCGTCACCACGCGGCGCGACACGGGCTCGTCCTTCTTCGCGATTTCAGCCATGCGCTTTTCGATCTTCTCGAGATCTTCCGGCGTAAACGGACGGCTGTACGCGAAGTCATAGTAGAAGCCGTTCTCGATCACCAGGCCAATGGTCACTTGCGCGTCCGGATGCAGATCCTTGACCGCGTAGGCGAGCAAATGCGCCGTGGAGTAGCGAATGATGTCGAGACCGTCAGCGTCCTTTTCAGTGACGATGGCGAGCGACGCATCGTGATCGATCAGCGTGGACGTATCGACGAATTCACCGTCAAGCTTGCCGCCGAGCGCAGCCTTCGCGAGTCCCGCACCAATCGACGCGGCGACTTCCGCAACCGTCACAGGGTGGTCGTACTGTCGAATTGATCCGTCGGGCAAACGTATCGAAACCATTTCGTTCTCCAAGACGCCGGCAGCCAACACCCAAGTTCATTGAACAATGCCTTGCAAGCGCCAAGGCGAACGCGCGAAGGCAAAAAAATGCGGCCCCACATTTTGAGGGGCCGCATTCACTTTTCCTACAACTGCAAAGGCGAAAGTGGTCCTCGACTAGCGTCGCTCCGAAGTTGTCCCGGTCAACGTTCGCGCTGCTATCTTGTTCATTTGCCTTTCGCGCCAAGGCCCTTGCTGCAGTTTTGAAAATCCGGCGTGAACCGTACTTCCACTTTCGTTGGTAGGCTCGATTGGACTCGAACCAACGACCCCCACCATGTCAAGGTGGTGCTCTAACCAGCTGAGCTACGAGCCTGAAAGGATGGGATTGTATGGAGCGTTTTTGATCCTGGCAAGCGCTTTCATGCGATGACACTGAAGAAGTTCATCGATACGTTTAATAAGCATCAACAATGCGCTTCAAATTCAACGCGTTATCAACGGCTTGCCAACCCCTTGAGGGCGCGAGCCGGCACGCATTTTTCTTGGGCGGCACGTGGCTCAGGCCCGTCTCGATGCACGCACCACGCCATGCACCTCGCTCAGTAGCGAGCACGCACGCTGAATTTGCGCGGCGCTCGACATCTCGACAGTAAATTGCATGTACGCGACGTTGCGCCGGCTCTGGTCTTCACGCCGGTCACGTTCATCTTCTCTCGCGCGAAGACTTCGGAGATGTCGCGCAGCAAGCCTTGCCGATCGTTCGATTCCACGGCTAGATCGACCGGATACACCGACAATCCGCGCCCGCTCATCACGTCTGCAGACCACGCGGTTTCAAGCACGAGTTCAGGTGAGCGCGCAGCCATCCGCTGGAACGTCGCGCAGTCGCTGCGGTGAATCGACATGCCCTTGCCGCGCGTTACGAAGCCCAAGATGCGGTCGGGCGGAGCCGGACGGCAACACTGCCAGTTGCCGTCAGCAACGCGTCCACACCGACAACCAGCACGCCGGTAGATGCCCCTTGCGCCACGCTTTGCCCGCTGCTGCGTTTCTCGAACTGCGCCGGCGCTTCGGGCTCCGGTTCCGGCGGCGGTGTGTCGTGCAGCGCCTGCTCGATGTTGCGCAGGCTGAACTCTCTTGGCGACGACCGCGTACATATCTTCAGGCGTCTTAAAGCCCAGCTTCGACGCCAGTTGATCAAGGTTGACAGACGACGTCTTTCCCTCACGCTGCAGCGTTTTTTCAACCAGCGCGCGCCCGTTCGCGATGTTTTCTTGGGGGCGAATTTAACCGGTCGTTGCAACATCTCGAAATTTGGAG
>LGTG01000074.1 GCA_001190015.1 Candidatus Burkholderia crenata | reverse complement strand
CTCGACTTCCTGATCCCGGACAACTGGTCCGCCGAGCAAACGCTCGCCATCGTCGAAATCATCGACGATCTACGCGAGCGGATCTGCACGCACTACCAGCTTGCACTGCACGAGCTACAGCGCGAACAACGCGCGCTTCCCGTGAACGCTCGCCTGACCGATGTCGACGATCCATTCTGAGCACGAGCAGGCCGACAACCACGGGCTAGCAGCAATAGCCCCTGGTCACTTCGCTTCTATTCAACCCAACGCCACCCCGTTTAGTGTCGGATTTGCACCGCCGCTAACAGCCCTTCAACCTTTCAGCCAGCGTTCGCGCCATTGTTTTGACGGACCGCTGCCATCGGCGGTGGAAAGCACATAGCGCGATACTTCCGGCGGATCGAGCTTGACCTGCGCGACGCGCAGCTCGTCGCGCCGGAATGCGTGCACTTCCACCTTTGCGCTTGGCAAATAGCGCGCAAGCAGCGTGTCGAGATTCGATCCCGTTACGCGCACGCCATCGATTGCGACCAGCACATCTCCCGCCGATAACCCCGCCTTCTGCGCCGCGCTGTTCTCGTGGACAGCAGCGAGCACGCAATCCGCGCCATTGCGAATCCACGCACCGAACGACGGTTTCGCTGCCGTGCCGTTGGTCGCGACATCGGGCGCGAACTTGATGCCGAAGGGCTCAAACAACGTATCGAGCGGCAGATCGCGCGTGCCGTGGACACCCTCGCGGAAGAGCTTTTTCAAGTCGGCGCCAGTGGCTTCGGTGAACAAGGCTTCCAATTCGCTTTCTTCAATACCCCGCGCCTTGCCGTGATAAAAATCCCGCCCGTAGCGTTGCCACAGGAGACGCATGACGTCGTCGAGCGACTTCTTGCTTTCGGTTTGCGCGCGGATCGACAGGTCGAAAGCGAGCGCAACAAGCGAACCCTTCTGGTAATAGCTAACGATAGCGTTCGCCGCGTTTTCGTCCTGCCGATAATATTTGACCCACGCGTCGAACGAGCTTTCAGCCACGGTCTGCTTGAGCCGCCCCGACCCGCGCAACACGCCGCCGAGCGTTTTGCCCAGAAGCGAAAAATACTCGCTCGCGCTGATCAGGCCGCTACGCACGAGCATCAGGTCGCCGTAGTAAGACGTAAAGCCTTCGAACAACCACAGCAGCGATGTGTAATTTTCCTGCGATAGATCGTACGGCGCGAACGCAACTGGCTTGATGCGCTTCACATTCCACGTATGGAAATATTCGTGGCTGCAAAGGCCAAGGTACGTTCGGTATCCGTCCGTCACATCCGGGCGCCCGGTAACAGGCAAATCGGCGCGATTGCAGATCAGCGCCGTCGATGCACGATGCTCCAGGCCACCGTAACCATCGGCGACGGCGACCGTCATGAACACATAACGATCGACGGGCGCCTTTTTCGTACGCGGCTCGAACAACGCAATTTGCGATTCGCAAACACGCTTGAGATCGGCTTCCGGGCAATGCATATCGAGCCCGGTCACGCGGCCTGAAATCACGATGTCGTGCTTCGCGCCGTGGGCACAGAAGGAACCGAGCGCGAACTCACCCAGCGTCACGGGATGATCGATCAGCGCATCGTAATTCGGCGCTTCATACGCGCCGAAGCCATAGCGCTTCGTACCGTGCGTCTCGGGCATTGCCGTCGCCACACGCCAGTTCGCGTATTGCGCGCCCGAAGGCTTTTGAATATCGACGATACACGGCGCATCCGCCTGCCCTTCCACCGCAAGAAATACGTTCGTGCCGTTGAAAAAACCGATGGTGTCGTCGAGATGTGCCGCGCGCACCGACAGGTCCCAGCCATAGACCTCGTAACGCAGCGTGATCGGGCCATCGTGCGGTGCGGTTTGCCACGCGTGTTTGTCGGTTTTATCGATGGCAACCTTTCGGCCAGCAGCGTTGAACGCCTGCAGCGCGACGATATTGCGGGCGAATTCGCGGATCATGTAGCTGCCCGGAATCCACACTGGCAACACGAAACGCTGGCCGGATGGATCGGGTTGCGCGACGGTCAACGTCACTTCGAACAAATGCGCTGCGGGATTTTTCGGAACGATGGTGTAACGGATGGCGTTCATGCGTCGAGGTCCTTTTGTTCTTGTCGCCGGGCGTGATGGTCTGGCCCGGCGTTTAGTGCCTGCGCGGTCTATGACGGAACTGGTCGCGCAACTTCATGAAAGCGAAAGAGGCGCGTCGCGCACCTCTTTCGTCGTTGGTCGACTAATCGACCTCGAATTTCAGTGAACAGCCGACAATTCCTTCTCTAACCGATCTGCCGGCACCGCGCCGGGCAAACGGCGTCCGTCTGCGAGGAAAACAGTCGGCGTACCGATCACGTTCATCGACTGGCCAAGCTTCAGGTTCTTGTCGATGGCCGTGGTGTCGCAACTGGCGGCGGCCGTGGGGGACGTGTGGTCGAGCATCCAGCCTTCCCCCGCGCCCGCCTGATACTTCGAACACCAGATCGACTTCGACTTGACCGACGAATTCGGCGACAAAACCGGATACAGGAAGGTGTAGACGGTAACGTTATCGACGGACTTGAGCGTGGTTTCCAACCGCTTGCAGTACGGGCAGTTCGGATCGGAGAACACTGCGATCTTGCGCGCGCCCGTGCCCTTCACCACCTTGACCGCGTTCTCGAACGGCAGCTTCGCGAAATCGATCTTGTTCGTTTCCGCCAGACGCGCTTCAGTGAGATTCGTGTGCGTGCGCGTATCGACGACGAGATCGCCCATAAGCAGATAGTTGCCGGTAGCGTCCGTGTAGACGATCTGCGCCCCGAGATTGACTTCGTAGAGTCCCGGAACCGGGGACTTTTCCACGCTTTTGATATCGGCGTCGCCAATGCGCGATTGCAGTGTGGCCTTGATCTTGTCGGTGGTCTGATCGGCTTGTGCCGCAATGCCGATACTAAACACCGCGGCCAGCGTGGCAGCGGCGACCAGGGCGTGGCGAAGAGTGATTTTCATTCGAGTTTCCGTCAATCTGAAGTAGGTGGGATGTTCTTAGCCAGTCTTAACCAAGCGCCGCAGACACAAGCCAGCGCTTGATAAGCGGTTGTGTACCCACGAGCGCCATACCTGTGTTGCACAGCCCGCAAGCGAGCGTGCCGGGCATGGCGAAGAGTTTCTGCAAGCCGTCGCAGGCGAGCGTCAATTTCTGGATGTCCTCGCGACGTGTGCGTTCGTATCGGCGCAGCAAAACGGGGTCGCCGGCCGAACGGAATGCTTCCTTGGTAGCGAGGGTTTCGGCCAGCGCGGCGACATCGCGCAAACCCAGGTTCATGCCCTGGCCCGCCAACGGGTGAATCAGATGCGCAGCGTCGCCCACCAGCGCCACGCGTGGGCCGATCAGCCGGTCCACGGTTTGCAGCGCGAGCAGAAAGCCCTGCGTCGGCGTCACGCATTCGAGCGCGCCGAGCATGTTTCTGCGTAGCCTTCTCGACTTCCGCCGCGAGCTGGGCGGGATCGAGTTTGAGGAGAGTATCGGCGTGTTCGGTTTTAGCCGACCACACGAGCGAGACGTGATCGCCGGGTAACGGTAATAACGCAATGATCTCGCCATCGCGGAACCACTGGTAAGCCGTCTCGCCGTGTGGCTTTTCGCACTTGAAGTTCGCCACCACGCCCGTTTGCCGATAATCCCGGCGCAGCATTTTCGCGCCCGTCTGCGCCCGCACCCAGGAATGCGCGCCATCCGCGCCGACCACCAGGTCCGCTTCGAGCGTGTCGCCGTTTGCGAGGGTCAGATGGGCACCGTCGTCGTGGATCGTCAGGCCCTGAGCGCGCGAATCGATCCACGTCAGGTTCGGCTGGAAACGCAGCTCTGCGTCGAGCGATCGTTCGATCAGCGACGATTCCACGATCCACGCCAATTGCGGCACGGCAGCCTGAAATGCGGAAGAATGCAGCTCGGCGAAGGCATTGCCGAAGACGCGCATATCCAGCACCGGCCCGAGCTTGTCGCGCTCCAGCGCCTGCCACACGCGCAGTCGTTCCAGCAGCGCCTGCGAGCTCGACGACAGCGCGTAGATACGGGAATCGAGCTGTCGGCGGCGGGCGCGGCCGCAGCGGGCGTTGCCAGCAGCGCCGTGCGCAGGCCGGATTGCGTCAGCACAAGCGCCGCCGTCTTGCCGACGAGTCCGCCGCCGACCACGACCGTATGAAAATTTCGTGATTGGGACCATTATAGCCGCCGGGGTAGGCCGGGATTCGATGCGCAATGCGGTGTTTCAGCGGGTGCGGCGCCCTGTGGCTGCCGTTCCCGGCCGCCTAGCCGACCCGCCCGTGGCGCTACAATAGCGGATTTCCCGGCCCGCACGACGTGGCCGCCCGCTATGCGCGTGGGTCCCCGGGGGTTGGAACCCGCGACACGCGCATCCAGCGTTGACCCACGCGGCGCACGCCGTTTCACCAGTTCGAAGGATTCCATGAGCCTCCAATGCGGCATCGTCGGCTTGCCTAACGTCGGCAAGTCCACACTGTTCAATGCACTGACCAAGGCCGGCATCGCCGCCGAAAACTATCCGTTCTGCACGATCGAGCCGAATGTCGGCGTGGTCGAAGTGCCGGACCCGCGGCTGGCGGCGCTCTCGGGAATCGTCAATCCCGAGCGCGTGGTACCGGCCATTGTTGAATTCGTCGATATCGCGGGCCTCGTGGCCGGCGCGAGTAAAGGCGAAGGCCTCGGCAACAAGTTCCTCGCGAACATTCGCGAAACCGACGCCATCACGCACGTCGTGCGCTGCTTCGAAGACGAAAACGTGATTCACGTCGCGAACAAGATCGACCCGCTTGCGGACATCGAAGTCATCAATACGGAACTGGCGCTGGCGGATTTGGCGACGGTCGAGAAGGCTCATCACCATTACGCCAAGTCGGCGCGCTCGGGCAACGACAAGGAAGCGGCGA
>LGTG01000006.1 GCA_001190015.1 Candidatus Burkholderia crenata | reverse complement strand
ATATCGTTGTCTGGCGAGGATTGGTAAGGCTTACAGATGATATACTGCCCGGTTGGAACTCGCCGAAAAAATATGGGTAATTGTAAGGTCCTGCGACCGGATACTTCAGCCCCGTTTCATTTGCAGGTGGGTAAAGCATCGCGTGATGTCTTTTGTTCACTCTATCTTTTTCAGACGGGACGGCTAATTGACGATGAGAGTTCTAGCAACTACTTCGAAGGCGTCTGCGCTTCAGCAATCGTGAATGTGCCTAGTCAACGTAGCACCGCCCACGGAGAAGCGGCAGTATCCGTTTGCGCGAATATCGCTTCCTTGGCGTCCGCGTATTCATTCTACTTATCCAGCGACGCAAGATCCACAGGGCTGAGTTTCCATTGCTTGAGCGGATGAATCTCGCGCTCCTTGAAGCGCCGCCGCTGTTCTTCCTGGATCACTGAGAACCAGAACTTGACGACGTGCATGCCGCTTCGAACGAGTTGCCGCTCGAACTCGGGAACCTGCTGCATGAAGTCGTTGTATTCATGTTCCGAACAAAAACCCATTATTCGTTCCACTCCCGCCCGGCTGTACCAGGAGCGATCAAACAGCACGATTTCGCCCGATTTCGGCAAGTATTATTGCATTTATCGCTGAAAGTACCATTGGCCGCGTTCGGACTCGGTCGGTTTTTAGAGCGCGACGACTCGTGCACTGCGCGGATTCATATGCTCCATAAAGCGTTTGATCGTTCCACCTTTGTCCGCTGCATCCCGCCCTTCGAACAGGATCATCAGACGCTGGCCGGTCTCCCGTACCCACGCCTGCAGCTTCAGCAATTCGACCAGCAACGCATACTTCTGCTTTTCGTAAGCGTGGCGCGACATCAGGTTCCGATACGGATAACCACCGCCACGCCAATCACGCGCCAATTCGTCGTCGGGATGCCGTGAAGCGCGAGCATGCCAAAGCGCCGAATCGCCCTCCAGCATGACGCTGCGTGGGGCAGTGGTTTCATCGGGGGAGAGGCCGCTCATCAATGTCTTGATGGCGTCCATCAGCGTGCCCGGGTCCTGCGCAGCACCCGTCGAGAGCACGTGTTGTAGGGTGCTTGAAATTTGCTCGTTGGCGGCCTGGACAACACGGCCGGTTTCATCGATCTGTGCAGCGCGGGGAGTAGTGCCGGTTTCCAGGACGTCCCCGCGAGCGACGCTTCGCATGGCTGAATGGCGAGCGTCGGATTTATTGTTCTGTGATGTCAAAGTCTGTTCCTTATAACTAGGCGCCCCGCCTCTCAGGTTTAAACGAGGCCCTTCCTGTTTAAGCCGGCGTCGCGGCCTTCTTCAAGAAGACATAGAGCTTGTCCTTCAAAAGCAGCTTTTCCTTCTTGAGCGTTTCGACGGTCCGACCGTCCGCGGGCAGCGGCCCACCCTCCATGTTCTTGATCTCATGATCCAGTTCGTTGTGACGCTGAAACAGTCGGGCGAAGTGGGCATCTTCGGTCTTGAGTGTGGAAATCAGATCGCGAAATTCTGGAAACATCGGTAGCACTTTTTGCAGTTTGCGGGCAAAGCCGCAGGGTCAGTAAGCCTGGTTATCTTGGCATTACTACACAAGTTCAATGTTGATATAGCTCGTGTTTGCGTGAGTTTTGGCTTGGGCAGGTGGTGTTGGGGACGAGCGCGATGGACGGAGGGCCTGTCATAAATTTTGTGTGTAAGGCATAACATGTAGCTCAAGGAGCATGTATGCCACGCAAACTCAAGACGGCCACCGATGCCCAGACGGCGTTGCCGTCGATTCCGAAGGAACTGAGCGATCGTTCGTGAAGGGACCCATGAGCGGTGCACGCCGCTTCGGCCGCATTCAAGAAGGCGTTGATCGAGCGGGCGCTGGGTGTCGAGCTCGGACATCACCTGGGCTATGCGGCCGGTGCTGTGCGGCCCGAAGACGCGACCAACCATCGCAACGGCAAGAGCGGCAAGACGGTGCGCGAGATCCAGGGGTTTCTGGCCGAGCAGTACGGCACCGAAGTGTCGTCTCATCAGTTCCGTGACCGATGCGGTGATGGACGAGATGACGACTTGGCAGGGCCGCCCCTTTGAGCCGATGTATCCGGTGGTGTTCTTCGACGCGCTGCGCGTCAAGATCCGTGAGGAAGGGCTGGTGCAACAAGGGGCTGGACGTCCTGCCAGACGGCACACGGGACATCCTGGGACTGTGGATCGAGAACACCGAGGGCGCG
>LGTG01000073.1 GCA_001190015.1 Candidatus Burkholderia crenata | reverse complement strand
CGGTTACGCGCCCGCTTGCCCTGATCGGCACCGCCTTCTATCCGGTTCTTGTACATCGGCTCACGGTTTCGCTCCACGCTTCCTCCCCACGCTCGGTCACCCTCACGCAGTTGCGCTTCACTTCGTTCGCTGTGGTCAACTCACGGGAGGACTTACACTTCCAAGATTGCGCCCATGCTGGGCGCACACAAAAAAACCCGCATTCCGCGGGGTCCGTCTTCAAACACAAGTGCTCGCAACGAAGCGTCGCTTTACATCAACCACATCCAAACCATAGAGACAATCGACGCCATCACAATCACCGCACCCATGGTCTTGCGTTTATTCAGCTCGGTCCACAGCAAAACGCCTGTCAGCGACAGCAGGATAATGCTGTCCGCCAGCGTATCGATGAGCAGCACCCAGCCCACGCTCAATCCCACGCCTTTATGCAAATTGGCCATGGTCGCGAGAAAACTGTTGTCGGTGCGTTTCACCGATACGAACCCGTTCCCCACCCAGTACTCCGCCGCTACCGATCCGCCTGGCGACGCCACCGCCACTGTCCACAACTCCGGCTGCATCGTTTTCTGATCGCCCCACCGGGTGAGCCGCTTCCCGTTTCGGCCGACCGATATTGCCGTCGAGCTTGAGTTCCTGCTTGAGCCACTTGCCGAGTTCCATTGGCGACTTGAGACCGTGTGCGGGCACAGCCATTTGCATCTGCGACACCTGCGGTTTTCCGGTCGAAACCTTCAGTGGACCGGCCCGATGGTTCAGCAGAAAACCGGTCGGGCCGAACAAGAGGCCGAGCACGGCGCCCCACAAGCCGACCCAGCCATGCACCTTGCGCAGCCATTTCACGAAAGTCGCGCGGCGCGAGCGCTGTTTGCGGGCGTTGAGTTCGGCGTTGTCGAGATGGCGGCCGCTGCGCGGCGCGTAAGGCATCGCGGTCACATTGGACGCGGGTCAAAGGTTTCAGGCGCGTTCACGTGTCTTTCCAAAGGGCATTCAAATAAGGGGATGCTGAGGATGGATTTCTCACCAATGCGGCCAATGAACGGCCAACAAACGCACCGATGGAGTCAAGCTTTAAAATGAGAATCGTTATCATTATACGCTCGTTAAAAATCATAGCTTCGTTACGCGGCCGGCGCAGGAAGGGCGCACCGACCAATGCAACAAGACACTACGCAAACTATTGTCAAACCGGCCAGCAGATCACCCAATGCGCGCGAGGCCTCCGGACGGTCGCCCGGCAGCAGCAACCATAGATCCTGAATAGCGGGCGCCATGCGGCTATCGTCGAAATCGACGAAATGCGGACCCGCATCCGTCCACAATACGTTGCTTGGATGACAATCTCCGTGCAGCCGGGGATGCTTTTGACGTCGCCGCCGCGTTCGTAGCATCGTCCGACGCCTTCCAGCGCCATTTTCACCACGGTTTCATACGCTTCCCGCATGTCCTTCGGCACAAACCCGTGCGTGAGCAAAAACTCGCGCGGTTCGTAACCAAAGGGAATGTCTGGATATCAAGCGCTGGCCGTTCTACGTACGGCTTGATCTGCCCGACCACGTGAATCCGGCCGATAAAGCGCCCGAGCCATTCAGCACGCGTGCCGGCACCGCCGGAATCTCGCGGTCATAAAGCGTCGAAACAAAAGTGTGCTCCTCGAGAATGGCGTCGTCGGACCAGCGCAGCGGCCGGTAGAACTTCGCGACCATCGGCGGCCAGTCCTCCATGCCAACCTGATAACCACGGTTTTCATAGCTGTTGAGCGCGAGCATGCCGCCGTCGGTGCGTTCGCCAAGCGGCATGAGCACGCTGTCGAGCGCATCGAGCACACGCTCGGGCGTGAGATCCGCGAAAGGCGGGGGCGGGAGATTAGCGTCGTCGCCAGGGAGAGAAAGGCTGTCTGCGGACGCGCGGGATGCATCGGAACGGTTCGGGTTTATCCCTGCATTGTGACGCGCATCGCGGATGGAAGCATCAGCGATGCGCGGATACAGCGAAACAGCTTTCTGAAACGCGCTAATTCCTTAATGCATGAGCGCGTTAGCAGGGCGAACGAGTTCGCCGGTATCGATCAGGTCTTCGAGGAAGAACGGTTCCGTGTTTAGTAGTTTCGACGTGCCGGGTTCGTCCGCGTACCAGGCGACCAAGGCCATGTCGCCGAGAATCCGCATGACGATCCCGCGGGCACCTTGAGGCACCGCAATATGGACGGAGCGAACGATTGAACCGATTTGCATGATTACTCCCCGAGGTTGCCAGCAGAACAAAAGACGTGCCGGTCGGTTCTGGATGAAACACAGGAATATGATCTCCTGTGCGCGAGACTTCAGTGCGCCCGTGAATTCCTCGAATGCCTGCAAATTGCAGCGTGTTCCGATGATTTCGGCTGAAACGATGTTCTACTTTAGCGCATCAATTCGCGTGGGGCGAAAAGTTGCATTGGTATTGAAACAACGCAATCGCATCCCAATCGCTTTCGCAAGTCGATTGAAAGCGCCAGGTGCGGTGTCCGGCAAAACCCTGACGATCACGGTATCGTTAGGGCTTTCTGCCTCGGAGATTTCTTTGTGACTTCATCGCCAGTGCCGTCCCGGTCAGCTTCGTCCTCCTCGCTTTCCTCCAATCCCGTGCCGTACTTCGACCGCGGATCGCGCGCTTACTGGCACGCTGCAATTGCCTTGCTGTTTGCAGGTTACGCCACCTTTTCGTTGCTCTACTGTGTGCAATCGCTCCTTCCGGAATTCACCAAGACGTTCGGCGTCAGCCCGGCGCAAAGTGTGCTGTCGGTATCGGTGACAACAGCAACGCTCGCCGTGGCGATTTTTATCGCCGGCTTTGTTTCAGAGGGCTGGATCCGGCACTGGTTGATGACACTGTCGCTCACGGCTTCGTCGCTGCTGACGGTCATCGTGGCGTTCCTGCCGAACTGGCCCGCGCTGCTGTTCGTGTACGCGCTCGAAGGGCTGGCGCTCGGCGGCGTGCCGGCAGTCGCCATGGCCTATCTCGCCGAGGAAGTGAATCCTGATCGCCGCGTTCCTGCTGATGATCTTTGGCGTGGCGTTGACGTTGTCGAGTTCGCTACCCATGGTGATTGCGGGCATCGCGTGCATGACGTTCGGATTTTTTGCCGGCCATTCGGTCGCAAGCGGCTGGATCGGATTGCTGGCGAAAGGCCCTAACAGGCTGTTGAAAAGCGCCTCGTCATGACGACCGAAGCAGTGCTCAAGAGGGTTTGCACATGCAATTTGCTGCTGAATTGCGGGTTCGCCGAGTGGTTTTGGCAGGCAGTGCGCAGGCACACCAGCCCGGCGCCGTACGGTGCTCGCACCATGGCGGCTCATTGCAACGCTCCTTGTGGCACCACGCTTGGCATTCGGGCCATGCGGGTCAGATTGCTCGCGGTCATCGTCAGCTTGAAGTGCTGGTCAACGCGCTTGATGCCGCGATAGACCGTCTGCCGGATCCGGCCAATTGTCTTG
>LGTG01000072.1 GCA_001190015.1 Candidatus Burkholderia crenata | reverse complement strand
TGGTGTCCATCAGCGATTCCTTCGCCATGACCATCGCTTTCTCCGCAGTCCCGCCGATGCCGATTCCGAGCATGCCGGGCGGGCACCATCCGGCGCCCATCAGCGGCACGGTCTTCAGCACCCAGTCGACGATGGAGTCCGACGGGTTTAGCATCGCGAACTTCGTCTTGTTTTCCGAGCCGCCGCCTTTGGCCGCGATCTGGACATCGACTTTATCGCCGAGGACGATCTCGTAGTGGATCACCGCCGGCGTGTTGTCCTTCGTGTTCTTGCGCGCGCCTTCGGGCGGGCTGACGATGGATGCACGCAGCACGTTGTCCGGGTTCAGGTAACCGCGGCGCACGCCTTCGTTGATCATGTCGGTGACACCCATGGTCGCACCGTCCCAGCGTACGTCCATACCCACTTTCACGAACACCGTGACGATGCCCGTGTCCTGGCAGATCGGCCGGTGGCCTTCCGCGCACATGCGGCTGTTTGTCAGGATCTGCGCGATGGCGTCTTTTGCGGCCGGACTTTCTTCGAGCTCGTACGCGCGGCCGAGTGCCTGGATGTAGTCGAGCGGATGGTAAAAGCTGATGTGCTGCAGCGAATCCGCAATGCTCTGGATCAGGTCTTCCTGCTTGATGATGGTCATGGCTTGAACGTGTGGGGACGGTACGTTATCGGGACTTTATGGGTACTTTCATCCGCGCTTTAAAAGCGCTCATGGGTGTAATTCTGCTGCTTACTTGCTTAGCAGACTGTTGAAAAGTGCCCCGTCATGACGACCGA
>LGTG01000071.1 GCA_001190015.1 Candidatus Burkholderia crenata | reverse complement strand
ACACCCCCAAGCTGTTGCGCATGCTCGGCGCACAACAAAGAAGCCGCCGTCCCGGACGATGGGACCAGCGGTTCGACAGCGCCTGCTTCAGCGCCTTTCAACTTCCGCCATGCCCCTGGATTCCAGGCGTGGCGTGTAGCGGGGAAAACCGCGAAACACCGGACGCTACGAAAAGAGAAATGGAGGGAAGGGCAGCGCTCATTGCGGTTCAATATAACGTGCCTCAAAGCGCTTGTACAGCTTCCACGATCTGCTCCACGGGGCCTGGAACCTTTACGCCACGGAACTCCCGGCGCAGCACCCCTTTCGCGTCCAGCAGGAAGGTCGAACGCTCGATTCCGCGTACTTCCTTGCCATACATTTTCTTCATTTTGATGACGCCGAAGAGCGTGCAGATAGCCTCGTCGGAATCGGATACCAGCGTGTATGGAAGATCCAGCTTGGCCTTGAAGTTGTCGTGCGACTTCACGCTGTCACGCGAGATGCCGATCACTTCAGCACCCGCCTTCTTGAATTGTGCATAAAGATCACGGAACTGCAGGCTTTCCGTTGTGCAGCCCGGTGTATT
Organism: Candidatus Burkholderia crenata; assembly: GCA_001190015.1. GTDB lineage: Bacteria > Pseudomonadota > Gammaproteobacteria > Burkholderiales > Burkholderiaceae > Caballeronia > Caballeronia crenata. The sequence continues at coordinate 14,676 of LGTG01000071.1, read as the reverse complement.
GTCTTTCGGATAAAAAAACAGCACGACTTTCTTGCCTCGCAGGGACGACAGCGTAAAGTCGCCGCCGGTTGCGGGCGCGGTGAAATCGGGAACGGGTTGATCGACTGCAATCGGCACGAAGTTTCTCCTCTTTTTATCGGTAGACGCGTGGTTCGGGCGCCAGTTTCTGGAGAGCGAGCACGTTGGAACGGTAGTGCGGATCCGGGAAGGGCTGCAGCCGTCGGCCGAGCCCGCGCAGGTACCAAGCGCGAAAACTGGCAGGCAGCGTCAGTCTGGCTGAAGTATCAGCTCGCCCGCGCGACCTGGAATCTCGCCCCGCGCGACAGGGTACGCGGGCAGCGTCGCGCGGTCCAGTGTCGCATGATAGCCGCCCATCGTGCAGAAACCATAACCTTGCGCGCTCCAGCCGGCCAGCAATTGCTCAAATACCGTGGCCAGCTTTTGTCCTTCCAGTTCGGCGTGCAGCGTGAAGACCTGGTCGTGAGCCTGCTTCGACGTGAGACCAAGCAAATGCGCAGCCACATTGCTCACGTCCACGCCATCCACACCGAGGATTTCATCCAGCGTAGGCAGCGTGGTGGGCATCTGGACGTGATTCAACGTTCGGCCGTCGAGTACCGGAATGTAGGGCATGTGGCCACGCCCATCGGACGCGTACTTCATGCCCCAGGCATCGATCTGTTCGAACGCGTAGCCGTTCATCTGCCAGCCCGCTGCGCCGTGCGTGACAGGCGGCGTGCCGAAGATCTCGACGAAACGCGCGCGGCTGCGCTGCATCTGGTTGGCTGTCCACTCGCGATTGCCGGCACGGACATTGTCCTGCCAGTACACGTGATCCCACGTGTGGATGCCGCACTCGAACCCAGCTTCATGGATCGCACGCATTTCGGCAACTGCACGGCGGCCGATATCCGGTCCGGGCAGAAGCACGCCATACATGAGCGTCTTGATGCCGTAGTGTTCGACCACCGACGTTCGCGACACCTTCTTGAGAAACCCCGGACGAAACACGCGGCGCAATGCCCAGCCAGTGTGATCGGGTCCGAGGCTGAACAGGAACGTGGCGCGGGCGTGGTATTTATCGAGCAGGCGCGCGAGATTCGGCACGCCTTCGCGCGTGCCGCGCAGGGTATCGACGTCGATTTTCAGAATAATGCGAGCCACGTGCCGTCCTTAAGACTGATCTTCGACAAGGCGCCGCGCCGTGCCCACGTCGCCGCGATACGCTTCGAAAATCTTGCGTAACGCGTCGTCCATGGTCGCGACAGGCTTCCAGCCGAGTTCCTGGATCGTGTTGTCGATCTTCGGCACGCGGTTCTGCACGTCCTGATAACCCGCGCCGTAGTAGTCGCCCGACGACGTCTCCACGAGCTGGACCGTCTTCGCGCTTTCAGCGTACTCGGGGATCTCGTTCGCGAGTTTCAGCATCTTGTTGGCGAGTTCGCGGACCGAGAAGTTGTTGCTCGGATTGCCGATGTTATAGATCTTGCCCGTCGCCACGCCGTTCTTGTTTTCGATGATCTTCATCAACGCACCGATGCCGTCGTCAATATCCGTGAACGCACGTTTTTGCGCGCCGCCGTCGACGAGGCTGATGTTTTCACCGCGCACGATGTGACCCAGGAATTGCGTGACCACGCGCGAGCTGCCTTCCTTCGGCGTGTAGATCGAGTCGAGGCCCGGGCCGATCCAATTGAACGGACGGAACAGCGTGAAGTTCAGGCTTTCCATGCCGTAGCCCCAGATCACGCGGTCCATCAACTGCTTCGAGCACGCGTAGATCCAGCGCGGTTTGTTGATCGGGCCGTAGCTCAGTTGCGATTCTTCCGGATCGAATTGCTCGTCGGTGCACATACCGTACACCTCGGACGTGGACGGAAACACCAGGTGCTTGCCGTATTTCACGGCTGAACGAACGATGGTCAGGTTCGCTTCGAAGTCGAGCTCGAACACGCGCAGCGGCTGCTTAACGTAAGTGGCTGGCGTGGCGATAGCGACCAGCGGCAGGATTACATCGCACTTCTTGATGTGATATTCGCCCCACTCCTTGTTGATTGTAATGTCGCCTTCGAAGAAATGCATGTGCTCGTGATTGGCGAGGTCGCCGAGACGGTCGCGTTGCATGTCCATGCCGAAGACTTCCCAGTCGGTCGTCTCGAGAATGCGCTTGGAGAGGTGGTGGCCAATGAAGCCGTTGACACCCAGGATCAGGACTTTTTTCATGAATGAGGAAGTGATTGAGTGAGTCGGCCGAATTCGGCGGGACTGACGACGCGTTCGCCGCTGGCGGGAGTCAGGCTTTCGTCCACGAATGGTTGCCGTAATTCACGGATGGCGATGACGCGGCCGTCGCCGCATACGCCAAACAGCGTATTATCCTTCACGCGCAGGCCAGGGGGCAAATTCGAGACCTCACGCAGGGTTTCGGCAGCGATGTCCGGCAGGCCGTTTTCGGGCACGAGACGGGCCCGCGCGACAATAAACCGCTGCTGGCCGATGTCCGTAAAAGCCCCCGGATACGGCGGCGCGACAGCGCGAATCAGGTTGTAGACCTGCTGCGCCGTTTGCGACCAGTCGATGCAGCTATCTTCCGGCTTCCGGCCACCGAAGTAGCTACCTTTGGTGAGGTCGTTCGGCAAATGCGGCGCTTCGCCTGCGATCAAGGCCGGCAAGACGCGCCACAAAGTTTGCTCGGCGGCGACGGTGGTTTTGTCGAAGACTTGCGCGGCGGTGTCGTCGGGGAGAATGGGCACGGGCGTCTGGGCGAGGATGGCTCCGGCGTCCGGTTTGGCTGCCATCTCGTGCAGCGTCGCACCCATTTCTGTTTCTCCGTTCAGCACGGCCCAATTGGTGGGCACGCGCCCGCGATACTTCGGCAACAGCGAACCGTGCATGTTGTACGCGCCGCGCGCCGCAAGCGCGAGCAGCCCGACCGGCAGCATATGCCGGTAGTAGAACGAGAAGATGAAATCCGGCGCGAGTTCGCTGATTGCCTCGTGCAGTTCGGGCGACTTGGGATCGGCGGGCGCGATAACCGCGATGCCATGATCCGCCGCCACCGATTTCACGCTGCCGAACCAGATGTTCTCGTCAGGATTGTCTTCGTGCGTAACAACCAGCGCGACTTCCACGCCGCGCGCGAGCAGGACCTGCAGGCAGCGCACGCCAACGTTGTGATATGCGAACACGACCGCGCGAGGCTTCGCGCGTGGAGCGTTTGCAGGGCTTGTGGAATTAACCGCCGGGTTCATAGCGACCTCATAGCGGATCGACCTCGCGGCTGATTGCTGCTACCGCTTGACGTGGCATGGTTCGCGCCGGCTTGCCGTCGCGCTCTTCCAAGATCGTCTGCACAAGGTAACGCGGTCGCGCGCGCACTTGCTGATAGATCCGGCCAATATATTCGCCGAGCAGCCCGAGCGCGAAGATGATCACGCCGAGCATGAAGAAGGTGATAGCGAACAGGGTGAACACCCCTTCGACTTCCGCGCCGAACATGAAGCGTCGCACCAACAGCAGCAGGAACAGGCCCGCGGACCCCGCGGACAGGATCACACCGATGAACGACAACCACTGCAGCGGCACGGCGGAGAAACCGGTCACCAGATCAAAGTTGAGGCGGATCAGGCTGTACAGCGAGTACTTGGATTCCCCGGCGAAGCGCTCTTCGTGCGCGACGTCGATTTCAATCGGGTTCTGCGCGAAGGTATAGGCCAGCGCCGGAATGAAGGTGTTGATTTCACCGCAGCGGTTGATGGTATCAATGATGTGCCGGCTGTAACCACGCAGCATGCAGCCCTGGTCGGTCATTCTGATGCGCGTGATGCGTTCGCGCAGCCGGTTCATCAGGCGCGAGGCCTTCTTGCGCCAGAAGCTGTCCTGGCGTTGCTGGCGAATCGTGCCGACGTAGTCGTAACCCTCGCGCATCTTCTCGAGCAGCTTGGCGATTTCCTCGGGGGGATTCTGCAAGTCGGCGTCGAGCGTAATGACGCATTCCCCACGCGATTGTTCGAACCCCGCGAGAATGGCCATGTGCTGGCCATAGTTGCCGTTCAGCAGGATCACGCGGGTCGTGTCCGGCCGCGCGCGAAAATGCTGCGCGAGCAGTGCCGCCGACTTGTCGCGGCTGCCGTCGTTGATGAAGATCACTTCATATGTCGCGCCGAGTGCATCAAGCGCCGGATACAGGCGGGAGAAGAGTGCCGCGAGGCCTTCTTCTTCATTGTACACCGGGACCACGACCGTTAATTCCAGGCCGGTCGGCAGAAAATCCGTTTGACTCATGTTGACGATGATTCCGCTAGGTGTCCGTGATGCAAAATGTGGCTCTTGTTTTGCCGTGCGATCCGCGTATGTTTGCATGACTTGCGTGCATTGGCGCGCTGAGCATGCCGTATTGCCTACTTGACGCGCATGCCTTAAATGGCGTGCGCCGCACAGATTTCATCGACTGCATGCACGACGCGTTTCACGTCGTCCTGGTTCATCTGGGTGAAGAGCGGCAGCGTGACCATTGACGCGCCGTACTTTTCGGCGTGCGGGAACATGCCTTCGTGAAATCCGCGTCCGCGATACAGCGTAAACAGGTGCAGCGCCGGGTAATGCACGCCCGTACCAATGCCGCGTTCCTTCATCAGTCCCATGAACGCCGAGCGTGTAAGCGACAGGCGCTCGAGCGGCAGCGCGATCTGGAACATGTGCCAGTTGCTGTCGGTGAAATTCGGCACCGGCAATTGCACGCCCATGCGCACGGCCGCGCTGTTCGCGAAACCCTCAAAGTATGCGCGCGCCAGTTCCCGGCGTTGTTCCGTGAAACGCTCCACGTGCTTGAGCTGGCCCAGGCCAACGCGGGCGGCGACGTCGGTGAGATTGTATTTGCCGCCGAGGAGATCGCAGTCCATGCCGTCAAAGCCGGTGCGCGTAACGCCTTGCAGCCGGTACTTTTGTGCAAGCACGGCTTCCTCCTCGTTATTCAGGACAAGCGCGCCGCCTTCGATCGTCGTGACGTTCTTGTTCGCGTGAAAACTGAACGAGACAATGTCGCCGAATGCGCCGATCTTCTGACCGCGCCACGATGCTCCGAACGCCTGCGCCGCGTCTTCGATCACACGCAGGCCATGCTCGCGCGCAATGCCGTACAGCCTGTCCATGTCCACGGGCAGGCCGGACAGATACACCGGCAGGATTGCCTTGATACGCGGCGTAATGGCCTTTTCGAGCAGGTCCAGATCGATATTGCGCGTGACCGGGTCAATATCCGCGAACACCGGTGTAGCGCCTGTTTCAATGATCACATTGCTAGTCGAGACCCAGGTCATGGGTGTGGTGATGACTTCGTCGCCTTCGCCCACACCGGCTATGCGCAAGCCGATTTCCATGGTCGCCGTGCCGGAATTGAACGTGCGCACGGGGCGGCCGCCGCAGTAGCCGGACAGTTCGGCTTCGAACCGCTCGTTTTGCGGGCCGGTCGTGATCCAGTCCGAACGCAGAACGTCGACGACGCCCTGAATCGTCTCTTCGTCAATTTCGGCGCGTACGAAAGGCAGAAAGGGAAGCGTTTTAGAAGGCACGTTCTGGGTCATGGAAGCTCTGCGAAGGCAAGGAACGGTGAGATCTTTGAAACACAGTCTTTGAAGCACAGTGTCAGCCGGGTCCAGCTTCGTTCAGGCGCACCCAGATACGCTCAGGTGCGCCCGGGGCCCTCAACCGCGCGTCAGGACCACGACGCCGATCAAGATAATGCAGATGCCGACCAGTCGCTGCAATGTCAGGATTTCGCCAAATAAATACCACGCCGCGAACGCGTTCACCACGTATCCGAGCGAGAGCATGGAGTAGGCGATGGAGACGTCGACCCGCGACAATCCCACAATCCACACCACCACACTGAACACGTAGCAGGTCAGTCCGCCGATGATCGGCCACTGCGTCGCGATCTTGAAACCGATCGGTACGATGTTTGCCGGCGTGAACTCGAAATGGCCCACGGCGTTCACGCCTGCTTTGAGCAACAACTGCGCACCGGCGTTCAGCATGACGCCGGTGATGATGCAAATGAAGGATATCGGGTTCATCGTGAGCCGTAATAGGGTTTTTTTAGCGGAGCGCGGCGAGGCGGTAAGGCTTCGTAGCGTCTCCGGCTTCTATATCCGCTGGCGCCCGGTGCTCCGGTCAACGCGCGGCGCCATTGTTTCAAGGCTGCGGTTTTTCGACAATCACCCTTCGGTCGTCCCGAGCAATCACCTGCATGGGCACGTGCTTCGCCAGCAATTCGTCATACCGGCCGGGCGGCATCAGCGCAAGGCCGTAGGGTTGCGCATCCCAGCGCTGAATCCACTCATCAATGGTCGGCACCCACTTCTGGGGTTCTGTTGTGACCCCGAATTTCAGCTCGTCGGGTTCCTGGACCATGATCATGGTGTGGCCGAGATAGAATGGAGTGGTGTGATCGAGCTTGGCGACCGAATAGAACGGCGTGTCGGCCGGCAATCTGGCCATGGCGGCCTTCACCGCAGGCATCAGTTGCACACCCGAACTTTCGCGGCCGAACACCTCGTGGCCGGTGCCGGCGATCGTGCCCATCAGCAGCCAAGCCGTTCCCAGCAACACCACGCCGCCGATCGAACTGCGCCGGTTGAGCCAGATGGCGGCAAGCGTCACCACAAAGGCCACGGCGAGCGCGGCGTACACCCAGACCTGGAATTCCCTGTACAACGCGTTGGGCGTGTGATCGCCGCCCATCCGGCCGAGGAAGATAGCGCCAAACGCCGCCACCATAAGAAATAACATGTATCCGGTCAGATGCCGGTGCCACTGCGCGCGCGTGAGCAGGGGCAGGTAGATCGCGACCAGCAATGCAATGGCGGGAGCGATCGGCAGTGTGTACGACAGCAGTTTCGAATGCGACGCGCTGAAGAACAGGAAAATGAACACCGACCAGACCAGGAGCAGCGTGACTGGCGCAAAGCCGTTCGGCTGGCGCGGGACCTTCAGCGCATGCCGCACGCTCTGGAACACCACGGAGAGCCAGGGCAGGAATCCGACAATCAGCACGGGCACGAAGTAATAAAACGCACCCGGACGGTTCTGTTCGGGGGTCAGATAGCGCTGGAATTGCTGAACGATGAAAAAGAAGTTCAGGAACTCCGGATTCTTCATCTGGATCAGCACGAACCACGGCGTGGCGATCACGAGGAACAGGATCAGCCCACTGCCGATGTACAGGCGCCGCCAGAGCGCCCAGTCACGCGCGATCAGCGTATAGAGCACCAGCACCGCACCTGGCAGAATCAGGCCGATCAGCCCCTTCGACAACAGCGCGAGCGCCATCTCGGCCCAGCACAGCCACATCCAGATCCTGACCTCGCGCGCCGGCAGATTCGGACGCTGTGCCAGCAGCAAGCTGCAGAGCGTGAGTTGCATCCAGAACGACAGGCCCATGTCGAGCGTGTCGAAATGGGCCATCAGGTTCCAGTACGGCGAAGTCGCGAGCACAACGGCCGCGCAGAACCCTGTCACGCCATTGAACACCCGCGCCCCGGTGTAGCCGATCAGCAGCACGCCGGCGAAGCCGGTCAGCGCCGTATAAAGGCGCGCTTGCCACTCGCCGATACCGAACCACGCGAACGTCAGCGCGTTCGCCCAAGTTTGCAGCGGGGGTTTTTCGAAATACTTGTAGCCGTTGTAACGCGGCGTGATCCAGTCGCCGGTCACGAACATTTCGCGCGCCATCTCGGCGTAACGGCCTTCGTCGCTTGGGACGAGATAGCGCAAGCCCAGCGGTGCGAACCAAATCACGGCGAGTGCTGCGATCAGCAATAAAAGCGAGAGGCGGGTGAGCGGTAGCCGGTAAGGCGTATCGTTCATGAGTGTCGACCTGTCCGTGGGGGGGCTCGAGTTTGGCGCATCAGGGCTTAAGGGCGGCTTAACGAGGCACGCTTGCGGCAAGCTCGCCGCGTACCCGGTGTCCGGCCAACCCATGCAAGTTCCTCTGCAACGACCCGGCACGCAAGCCAGCCAAACGGCCAGTCATTGTGCGCTTTGCCGTACGGCGGGCGATTGCGGGCGGGTGCGTCATCCGGTGGTGCGCAGAAAACAGGCGTTACCAGTGCCGATACCTGTACCGACATCGACGCCGGACGGCAGTCTATCGCACTGGCGCGCCGAATCCGCTCTCGTGCGTTGCTGCGGCGTTTGCGCCGGCATGCGCTTGACTTCCGCCAGTACGCCTCGGCTACGTCTCTGTTACGCCTCGATCAGCAGCGCCGCCGCGACCCGGCGGCCTTCCGACATGAGAATGTTGTAAGTACGGCATGCGGCGCCGAAATCCATTGTTTCCACCCCAATGCGCTGCTGGGAGAGCTTCGCGATGAGTCGCGGATGCGGAAAACGCAGGCGCGCACCGCTGCCGAACACGACGACTTCAGGTGCGATCGCGATGAGCGCGTTGAAATCTTCCGGCGTCAGCGCTTCGAACGACGATACGGGCCACGCGATCACCGGCGTTTCCGGCATCACGATGATGCTGCCTTCGTGGCGTTGCAGATTGATCGCGACGTAATCGGCACCGTAACTCGTGATGGTGTTGAGCGCGCCGCTGGCTTCCTGATGTAATTTCAAATCGATATTCCGACTGGCGAGTTGATGGCGAAAGGTGACTGCGCGAGGGGCCTGTGACACGGGACGCCCTGGCGTGCAATGCAGCCTTCATCGGCTCACGCGAGCACCTGGATGAAGCCAATGTGCACGCGGCTACCAGTGGCGCATTGCGAAAGTCACGGGATAATCCGCTAAATTATAACTTTTCAGCCGTCGGCGGGTTGACGAGCCCGGGGCGGTGCATTGCATCGCGTGCCGCCACAAGCTGCTTCTCGACACGTAAAATGCGGCGTTTTGCCTTGGCCTGATGGCCATAAGCTCACACGATTCCGCCCAAACCTGCCTCTATCTGACGCATTTTCGCTAGACTGCCTGTTCCGCGTCGCTATTTAGGATTTCTGCGCGGTGTCCGGTCCGTTTGACGTCTCGGTTCGACTCGTTTTGCGCTCTGCGTCTTAAACACCGGCGTGGCCCACGGTGCGCCGAGTCAGCGGATTTAGCTTGTCAACTTTATTTACCGATTTTTCCTGGTCCAGAGCCTGATTTCCATTAACCCAGTGAGCTTTCCTGCCGTGAAACCGATTCTAAAATCCAATAAATTACAGAGCGTCTGTTATGACATTCGCGGGCCGGTGCTTGAGCACGCGAAGCGGCTGGAGAACGAGGGCCACCGGATCATCAAGCTCAATATTGGCAATCTAGCGTCGTTTGGCTTTGACGCGCCGGACGAGATCATCCAGGACATGATCCGCAACCTGCCAACGTCGTCGGGGTATTCGGACTCGAAAGGCGTGTTCGCCGCACGCGCGGCGGTCATGCATTACAGCCAGCAAAAGGGTGTGGCAGGCGTGGAACTGGACGACATCTATATTGGCAACGGCGCGTCCGAGCTGATCGTGATGGCTATGCAGGGCCTGCTCAACGACGGCGACGAAGTGCTGCTGCCCGCGCCGGACTACCCGCTGTGGACGGCCGCGGTAAGTTTGTCGGCCGGCACGCCGGTGCATTATCTCTGCGACGAATCCGCCGACTGGATGCCCGATCTCGACGGCTTGTGCTCGAAGATCACGCCGAACACGAAGGCGCTGGTCATCATCAACCCGAACAACCCGACCGGCGCGCTGTATTCGGACGAACTGTTGCTGGAAATGATCGAACTGGCGCGCAAGCACGGCCTGATCATTTTTGCCGACGAGGTCTACGACAAAATCGTCTACGACGGCCGCAAGCACACGGCGGTCGCGGCATTGTCCGAAGACGTGCTGACGGTCACGTTCAACAGCTTGTCGAAAAGTTACCGGGCCTGCGGATATCGCGCAGGCTGGATGTTCATCTCCGGGCTGACGGGTGAAAACCGCCGCATTGCCCATGACTATATGGAAGGGTTCGGCATCCTGGCCTCCATGCGACTGTGCGCAAACGTGCCGGGCCAATATGCCATCCAGACGGCGCTCGGCGGTTACCAGAGCATCAACGACCTGATCGTGCCGGGCGGCCGCCTGTTCAAGCAGCGGGAACTCGCTTACGACATGCTGACCGCGATTCCCGGCGTGAGCTGTGTGAAACCGCAGGCGGCGCTGTACATGTTCCCGAAGCTCGACCCGAAGATGTATCCGATCATCGACGACCAGCAGTTCATTACGGATCTGCTGCTCGAAGAACGCACGCTGCTTGTGCAGGGCACCGGCTTTAACTGGCCAACGTCCGATCATTTCCGCGTGGTGTTCCTGCCGAACGTGGATGATCTCGCCGACTCGATCAACCGTATCGCGCGCTTTCTCGATGGTTATCGAAAACGTCACTCTGTCTAAACCTCTCTTATAAGGCTCACGCTGCAATGGAACCGATCAAAGTTGGCCTGTTGGGCTTCGGCACCGTCGGCAGCGGCACCTTCACCGTGCTGCGCCGCAATCAGGAAGAAATCAAACGGCGCGCCGGACGGGGCATCGAAATTACGCGCATCGCGGTGCGCACGCCGTCGAAGGTGCAGGGCACGGCTGGCATTGACGTCACGATTGACTTCAACGCGGTCGTCGACGATCCTTCCATCGACATCGTGGCCGAGATGATCGGCGGCACGGGCGTCGCGCGTGAACTGGTGCTGCGCGCGATCGCCAACGGCAAGCACGTGGTGACGGCGAACAAGGCGCTCCTGGCCGTACACGGTAGCGAGATTTTCGAAGCGGCCAGCAAGAAGGGCGTGATGGTGGCGTTCGAAGCGGCGGTCGCGGGCGGCATTCCGATCATCAAGGCGCTGCGCGAAGGGTTGACGGCCAACCGGATCCAGTACATCGCGGGCATCATCAACGGGACGACGAACTACATTCTCTCGGAGATGCGCGACCGCGGGCTCGACTCTGCGACCGCGCTGAAAGCGGCCCAGGAACTGGGTTATGCCGAAGCCGATCCCACCTTCGACATTGAAGGCGTAGACGCTGCACACAAGGTCACGATCATGAGCGCGATCGCGTTCGGCGTGCCCGTGCAATTCGACCGGGCTTACGTGGAAGGGATCAGCAAGCTCGACGCCATCGATATCCGCTATGCGGAAGATCTCGGCTACCGGATCAAGTTGCTGGGCATTGCGCGCCCCACGGAGAAGGGCATCGAATTGCGCACGCATCCCACGCTGATCCCGAAAAAACGTTTGCTGGCGAACGTGGAAGGCGCGATGAACGCGGTGGTCGTGCATGGCGACGCCGTGGGCACCACACTTTATTACGGCAAGGGCGCGGGCGCTGAGCCGACCGCATCGGCCGTGGTCGCCGATCTCGTGGACGTCACGCGCCTGCATACGGCCGACCCCGAGCACCGCGTGCCGCATCTGGCGTTCCAGCCGGACAGCCTCGCCAACACGCCGATCCTGCCGATCGAAGAAGTGACGAGCGGTTATTATCTGCGCCTGCGCGTGGAGGATGTGACCGGCGTGCTGGCCAACATCACGCGGATTCTCGCCGACAAGGCCATTTCCATCGACGCGTTGCTGCAGAAGGAATCGGAGCACGTCGACGGTGAGGACAAGGGCGAGACCGACATCATCCTGATCACGCATGAGACGGTGGAAAAGCAGGCCAATGCGGCGATCGAGCAGATCGAAGCGCTCTCCACAGTTGTGTCGAAGGTAACGAAGCTACGCATGGAAGCGTTGAACTAGGGCTCTGAAATGAACTACATCTCCACGCGCGGCGCCGGTGTCGGCGAGCGCCATACTTTCTTCGACATCCTGCTCGGCGGTCTCGCGAAGGACGGCGGCCTGTATTTGCCCGCGGAATATCCGCGCGTCACGGCGGATGAACTGACCGCCTGGCGTACGCTTTCCTACGCGGATCTGGCCTACGAAATCCTGCGCAAATTCAGCGACGACATTCCCGCCGAAGACCTGCTCTCGCTCACGCGCCGCACTTATACGGCCAGCGTCTACAGCAATGTTCGCGATCATGAAAGCGCGGTGCAGATCACGCCGCTGAAAACGCTGGGCGAAGAGGGCGGCACAACCGTGTCATTGCTGGAGTTGTCGAACGGACCGACGCTCGCGTTCAAGGACATGGCCATGCAGTTGCTCGGCAACCTGTTCGAATACACGCTCGTCAAGCAGGGGCAGACGCTGAACATTCTTGGCGCGACGTCGGGCGACACGGGCAGCGCGGCGGAATACGCAATGCGCGGCAAGCAAGGCGTGCGCGTTTTCATGCTGTCCCCGCATCAGAAGATGAGCGCGTTCCAGACAGCGCAGATGTTTTCGCTGCAGAACCCGAACATCTTCAACCTGGCGGTGATCGGCAACTTCGACAATTGCCAGGACATCGTCAAAGCGGTGTCGAACGATCTCGCGTTCAAAGCGGCCAACAAGATCGGCACAGTCAATTCGATCAACTGGGCGCGCGTGGTGGCGCAAGTCGTCTATTACTTCAAGGGCTATTTCGCTGCGACCAAGTCGAACGCCGAGCGGGTGTCGTTCACGGTGCCGTCGGGAAATTTCGGGAATGTCTGCGCCGGGCATATCGCGCGGATGATGGGTTTGCCAGTCGAGCAACTGGTCGTGGCCACCAATGAAAACGACGTGCTCGACGAGTTTTTCCGCACCGGGGTGTATCGCGTGCGCACAGCGGCAGAGACGTACCACACGACCAGCCCGAGCATGGATATCTCGAAAGCGTCTAACTTCGAGCGCTTCGTGTTCGATCTGCTCGGACGCGATCCGGCGCGCGTGCTGCAGCTTTTCCACGATGTGGAAGAAAAAGGTGGATTCGACCTCGCGACCAGCGGCGACTTTGCGCGCGTGAAGGAATTTGGATTTGTGTCGGGACGCAGCAGCCATGCAGATCGGGTGGACACCATCCGTGATGCGTTCAAGCGTTACGGCACCATGATCGATACTCACACGGCCGACGGCCTGAAGGTTGCGCGCGAGCACCTGACACCGGGCGTGCCAATGATCGTGCTGGAAACCGCCCAGCCGATCAAGTTCGGCGAAACCATCCGCGATGCGCTCGAGCGCAAACCGGAGCGGCCGGCGGCGTTTATCGGTATCGAAGAATTGCCACAGAAATTCGATATCGTGGCGGCCGAAGCTGCGCAGGTGAAGGCGTATATCGCGGAGCGCATCTAGGCTCGGGACGAGCGGCGCCGGGCGATATCGGCGGGCGGCACGGGCAACCCTGAACACCCGCCGTGGCGTCATGTAGAGGCCGCTGGACGTGCGGCCTGTGCACTCGTCCGTGCAGCTTTGCGCTGCAATGCCGCAACTCGTTCCGAAAACTGCTAAAATTACAGGTTTTTCGCCGTACACCATTCAAAAGGACGCGCTGTGCTGTCTACTGCCAACATCACCATGCAATTCGGGCCGAAGCCCCTCTTCGAGAACATTTCGGTCAAGTTCGGGGAAGGAAATCGCTACGGCCTGATCGGAGCGAACGGCTGCGGCAAATCCACGTTCATGAAAATTCTCGGCGGTGACCTCGAGCCGAGCTCCGGCAACGTGATGCTCGAGCCGAACTTACGTCTGGGCAAGCTGCGTCAGGATCAGTTCGCGTATGAAGACATGCGCGTGATCGACGTCGTGATGATGGGTCACACGGAAATGTGGAACGCGATGTCCGAGCGCGACGCTATTTACGCGAATCCCGACGCCACCGACGAGGACTACATGCACGCAGCCGAACTTGAAGCAAAGTTCGCCGAATACGACGGCTACACGGCCGAAGCACGTGCCGGCGAGTTGCTGCTGGGCATTGGCATTGCGATCGAAGACCATACCGGCCCGATGAGCAACGTCGCTGGCTGGAAGCTGCGCGTGTTGCTCGCACAGGCGCTGTTTTCAAAGCCGGATGTGTTGCTGCTGGACGAGCCGACCAACAACCTGGACATTACCTCCATTCGCTGGCTCGAGGACGTGCTGAACCAGTACAACTCGACCATGGTGATCATTTCCCACGATCGACACTTCCTAAACCAGGTCTGCACGCACATGGCGGACATGGATTACGGCACGTTGAAGGTGTACCCGGGTAACTACGACGACTACATGCTGGCGTCGGCGCAGGCGCGCGAGCGTCAGGCAAACGCGAACCAGAAGGCGAAGGACCGCGTGGCCGACCTGCAGGACTTTGTGCGCCGGTTCGCGGCGAACAAGTCGAAGGCACGCCAAGCGACCAGCCGTGCGAAACAGATCGAAAAGATCAAAATCGAAGAATTCAAGCCGTCGGCGCGGCAGAATCCGTTCATTCGCTTTGAATTCGAGAAAAAGCTGCACAACATTGCGGTGGTGGCGACCAATATCACCAAGAAATACGACCGCACGATCTTCAATCACTTCAGCCTGAGCGTTCAGCCGGGCGAGCGGATCGCGATCGTCGGCGAGAACGGCGCGGGCAAGACCACGTTGCTGCGCGCGTTGAAGGGCGCAATCGAACTGGACGGCGGCACGGTCAAGTGGGCGGAAAACGCGCTGGTCGGATATATGCCGCAGGACACGTACGAAGAGTTTCCGAAGGACGAGACGTTGACCGACTGGGTCGACCAGTATCGTCAGGACGGCGACGACGACCAAATGGTCCGTGGCACGCTGGGCCGTTTGCT
>LGTG01000070.1 GCA_001190015.1 Candidatus Burkholderia crenata | reverse complement strand
AGGGTTTCAACGCGCTTGTGCCGTCCGAGGAAAACGAGGTCGATTTGCTCGACAAGGCCTGGGGACTTGAGCCGACGTCGCGGTTATCATGTCAGGCGATGGCTCCCGCAGACGAGGATCTGGTCGTCGAGATCCCGCGTTACCCCGTCAATCATGCCAAAGAGAATCACTGAAGTCAAATCAGCGACCACGAGACAGGAGCGCTTGCCATGAAGTGGACAAACGCAGGATATCGCGATGGCACTGACCGACGCGCATCAGAACGTCGATCCGCAATTCGTGCGATTTACGGATCTACATCGCTGGATGACGGAACTGCCGGGGTTTGACGACGACCCTGAGCGGTCCAACGAGAAGATTCTCGAAGCTATTCAGGCTGCGTGGATCGAAGACGCGGATTATTGAATCTGGCGCGGAAGTTGAGCACTCACGGCAGATGTTAGCGGCGGTGCAAATCTGACACTGAACGGCGGCGTTGGGTTGAATAGAAGCGAAGTAACCAGGGGCCGTTGCTGCTAGCCCGTGGTTGTCGGCCTGTTCGTTGCTCAAAATGGATCGTCGACA
>LGTG01000069.1 GCA_001190015.1 Candidatus Burkholderia crenata | reverse complement strand
CACACCGCCTTCACCGCACACCTGCCGGATTTACCACCCCAGCCCTTGATGGTTATGGACTTCGCGATCCATTGCTCGTTCGTCTGCCTGGGTAGGCCTCACATCCGATTTCTGTTCGTCAGGTCGCGGCTTTGCTACACGCTTCCTTCAGACCCCGCCTCGCGACGACGCCCTTGCGTTTCGCTAGTCCTTCACCACCATCAGGTTGGACAGGGGACTTACCCCCCAAGCTGTTGCGCATATTCGGCGCACAATGAAAACGCCGTCACCTTGGTGACGGCGTGGATACTTGACCGCACAGACAGGTTATTGCTTCTTCTTTTTATCTATCGACTTGGTTGATTTCGTGCTTTTGGAAACCGCCGCCGATTTGACCGCTTTGGATGGAGCACTGAATTTTTCAGTTACGCGCGTCACCTTGGCCGGAGCGCTAGTCTTGCCGCCACGCGCCACGCTCTTCGATTCCGGCACGTGCGTGCCGATCTTCGTCACGCCGCCCTTGTTCCGGCTCGACGCAGACACCGTTTCCACGTGCACCGGGCCGGGTTCAGCCGGGACCGCACGCCCAACCGGCACGTGCAGCACGATCAACTGGCCGGGCAACACGGAATCGCGGCGAGTACGGTTCCAGCTCTTGACCTGCGTGATCGACACGTTATAGCGATCGGCGAAGGTCGACATGGTTTGCGCACGGCGAACACGAATCAGCATCTTGCGGGTATCTGGAACATCCGACTCCACGGCCAGCATTGCGCTTTCGGCAACGTCGGCGCTGATGTCCTCGTCGTCATCGCTGCGCGGCACCACGATCGTCGAGCCCGCTTTCAGCCGCATGCCGGCCGGAATGCGGTTCACCGACATCAGCGTATCCGCGTCCACACCAATCTTCTGCGCGATGACCGCGGGTGTTGCCCGTTCGCTTACCGTGTAAGTTGTCCACGACGACAACTGGCCCGAATACGACTTCAGATTCTTCTGGAAGGCGCTGGCATTATCGAAGGGAAGCAGGATTTGCGGGTTCGTTGCGCCGAGAATCACCGGCTTCGCAAACGATGGATTCAGCGAGCGGAACTCCTCGACCGTCATGCCCGCGAGCTTGGCGGCCATAGTCACGTCTATGTCGCGCGACGTGGTGACTGTCACGAAATACGGGTGATTTGGAATGTCCGGAAGCGTCAGCCCATACATTTGCGGATTGGCGACGATGTTCTTCACCGCCTGCAGCTTCGGGGCATAGTTGCGGGTCTCGTTCGGCATTCGCAGGCTTTGATAGTCCGTCGGCAGGCCCATCGCCTCGTTCTTGGCGATGGCCTTCTGCACATTGCCCTCGCCCCAGTTGTATGCGGCTAGCGCCAGATCCCAGTCGCCGAACATGTCGTGGAGGCGCGAAAGATAGTCGAGCGCCGCGCTGGTCGAGGCGAGCACGTCGCGCCGCTCATCCTGAAACATGTTCTGCTTCAGGTTGTAGTCACGACCCGTACCCGGCACGAACTGCCACATGCCCGCGGCCTTCGCGACCGATAGCGCCTGCGGGTTATAGGCTGATTCAATAAAAGGCAGCAACGCGAGTTCAGTCGGCATGTGCCGCTGCTCGAGTTCCTCGACGATGTGATACAGGTATTTTTGCGACCGGCCCGTCATACGCTCGACGTAATCCGTGCGTTGCGCGTACCAGTTGACCTGCATGTCGACCAGGTCGCTTTGCAAATCGGGAATCTGGAAACCTCGGCGGATACGGCCCCACAAATCACCGTCAGGTCCGCTAAGTGAATCGAGGGACGTCTTGTCGACGTTGATCGTTTCCTTGGCGGTGGCGTTTTTGCGGATAGCGTCTGCTAGGGCTTGCTGATTTTGCG
The DNA here is from genome assembly GCA_001190015.1 of Candidatus Burkholderia crenata. Classification (GTDB taxonomy): domain Bacteria; phylum Pseudomonadota; class Gammaproteobacteria; order Burkholderiales; family Burkholderiaceae; genus Caballeronia; species Caballeronia crenata. The sequence goes on along the minus strand of LGTG01000069.1, from coordinate 3,757 downwards.
CTGAAGGGAGGGAAGAAAGGGAGTTGGTTGCTGTCGAGCCCTGGCTGGCACAAGCAGCCAATGTCAGGACGAGGAGCGCGCTTAAAATCAATCGCATGAACGTCTCGGATTCCAAAAAATGTGCTTGGAATTTTGGACCCGATAGTACGGAACCGCACTCATCACGTCAATATAAATGCAAGAAACACAGCAAAATCCGAGGCCTGCAATGGTTTTCAACTTTTCAGATGAAGATAACTGCAGCCGTCTACGGGTTAGCGAAATTTGTCCTTCCAGCCGCGCAGCAGCGTGAACGCGTCGAGCCGGTCGCGCACGGGGCGCTCGAATTGCGCGGCAAGCGCGGCATTGCCCGGCTCGGCCGCGCGAGCGAAACGGATGTTCGACAGCGTATATTCGTGGGCGCAGTGAACCAGCGTGGCGTCGGGAAGTGCGGCGAGCGTGTCGAGCGAATTCAGTATTTGTTGCGGCGAGTCTTCGAACAGACGGCCGCAGCCGCTTGCGAACAGGATGTCGCCGCAAAAGAGATGCGGCGTGCCTTGGGGATCGCTCGGCTGGAAGTACGCTATATGTCCGGCGGTATGCCCCGGTACGTCGATAACCGAGCATTCCAGCGCCGGACTCGCGATACTGACCTGATCGCCCTGTTTCACGCGCCGCGTCAGATGCTCGATAGCCTCGCCAGCCGGGCCGATCACCGGGATATCTCCATCGACTGATTGGCTAACGAGCAATTTTGCGACGCCGTCGACGTGGTCGTGATGGTGGTGCGTGAGTAAAATAGCGGTCAACCGCCAACCGCGTTTCGTCAGATAGGCTTCGACGGGCGCGGCGTCGCCAGGATCGACCACGACGGCATTGTGACCGTCCGACACCAGCCAGATGTAGTTGTCTTCGAACGCCGGAACCGGCACGTACTCAAGCGTTTTCATAAGGCGACTCACCCGAACATGTCAGAACGGACAATTATAGACTGGCCCGCCTGGACACTTTCCGCGCCCGGCCGCTATGTGCTCGAGTGGGAACAGGCGCAGCTCGACCGCGTGGTGTCGGATATTTTCGGCTATCACGCGCTGCAACTCGGCTTGCCCGGGCTTGACGCGTTGCGCGAGAATCGCATGCCGTATCGCGGCCTCGTGCTCGATACCGCCAGCGCCGCCAGTGCGCCGTTCACGCTGCCGCCGGCGGTTTCGGTCGACGCGCGGCCCGGCGTGACGTCGCTGCCATCGGCAAGCCGCGGCCTGCACGCGCCTGAAGGACGTAGCACTGTATGGTGCGACCTGCTCGATTTGCCGTTCGAGGCGCAAAGCGTCGATCTGCTGGTTCTGCCGCATACCCTGGAGTTCACGAGCGACCCGCATCGGCTGCTCAGAGAAGCCGAACGTGTGCTGATGCCTGAAGGACAGTTGATCATCCTGGGCTTTAATTCTCTGAGCCTGTGGGGTGCGCGGCAATCGCTCGGCAAGGTGGCGGGCAAGCCGTTTGTGCCGTCGGCGCACGAAATGATCGCGTTCACGCGGATCAAGGACTGGATCAAGCTGCTCGGATTCGACCTTGAACGCGGGCGCTTCGGCTGCTATCGTCCGCCTCTCCTGACCGGACAGTGGCTGGCGCGCTATCAGTTCATGGAAGCCGCCGGCGACCGCTGGTGGCCGATCTTCGGCGCCGCCTACATGATTACGGCCGTCAAGCGCGTGCGCGGCATGCGCCTAATCGGGCCGCACAAGCTGAAAAAACCTGCCCTCGCCCCGGGACTCGCCCCGGTCGCCATGCCGCATACACGCAACGAGCATTGATGACCTTAGACACCACAGACAAAGTAATCGACATTTATACCGACGGCGCCTGCAAAGGCAATCCTGGTCCCGGCGGCTGGGGCGCACTCCTGCGTTTCGGCGATCAGGAAAAGGAATTGTTCGGTGGCGAAACGCCGACGACCAACAACCGCATGGAGCTCATGGGCGTGATTTCGGCACTCGAAGCACTCAAGCGGCCGTGTCGCGTGGTCATTCACACCGACTCGCAATATGTCCAGAAGGGCATCAGCGAATGGATCCGCGGCTGGAAAAAGAAGAACTGGATGACGGCGGCGAAAACGCCCGTCAAGAATGCGGATCTGTGGAAACGGCTCGATGCACTGGTTGGTCAGCACCAGATCGAATGGCGCTGGGTGAAAGGCCATTCTGGCCATCCGGAAAATGAACGCGCTGACGCGCTTGCGAATCGCGGCGTCACTTCACTCGCCAAAGGTTAATTTTTATCTCTATGCGCCAACTCGTACTCGATACCGAAACAACCGGCCTCAACGCCCGCACGGGCGATCGTATTATCGAAATCGGCTGCATCGAGCTTGTGAATCGACGGCTCACGGGCAATAACCTGCACTTCTACGTGAATCCGGGACGTGACAGCGATCCGGGCGCGCTCGCGGTGCACGGCCTGACGACGGAATTTCTCAGCGACAAACCCAAGTTCGCCGATATCGCTGCCGAGTTGCGCGACTTCGTGGCGGGTGCGGAACTGATCATCCACAACGCACCGTTCGACGTCGGCTTCATGGACGTGGAGTTCGCACTCGTCGGCATGCCTTGCGTGAAGGAAGTGTGCGGCGGTGTGATCGACACGCTCGTGCAGGCGAAACAGATGTTCCCCGGCAAGCGAAATTCACTCGATGCGTTGTGCGACCGGTTTGGCATCAGCAACGCGCATCGAACGCTGCATGGCGCCCTGCTCGACTCGGAATTGCTCGCGGAAGTCTATCTCGCGATGACGCGCGGCCAGGAAAGCCTGGTGATCGATATGCTCGGTGAGACGCGGTCGATCGGCGAAAGCCACGCGCCACGTGTTGCGCTGGATGATCTGCAGTTGCCGGTGCTGGTGGCATCGGAGGAAGAACTGAGCGCGCATCTCGCGGTTCTCGACGATCTCGACAAGGCGATCAAAGGGACAAGCGTTTGGCGAATCGAGACGGTGATCGCGGCCGAAGTACCGGCGGGGTCCTGATCCATCCAAGTAACGCGATTATTGAAGTGCTCAAAGATTCGCTTTACGAAACAGCCAAGCTTTGACATTATACAAAGTTATTTGGGTGGTTAGCTCAGCGGTAGAGCACTGCCTTCACACGGCAGGGGTCACAGGTTCAATCCCTGTACCACCCACCAGGATTTCGCGGTTGAGTTTGCATCGCGTTGAAAAAGGCTCTCAGGCAAATGCTTGAGAGCCTTTTTCTTTTTGTGCGTGCAACCTACTTCGCGCGACAGGGATGCTAGGCGATTCCAATCCAAGCGCGCGCCCACCACCCCAATTGCCCTTCCCGCGTCACAGACAAAAGACCATCAGAAAACCTAGCGCCTTGTGCTTGAATGGAAGAGGATTCCAGCGGACACAGCGTGACACCGCCCTTGGGATCCGATAACCGCGACTTGTTCAACAACTCTGGCGGCGGTTGCCGACTCGGTGGCGTAACGGTAGATTTCAAAAATGTATGGTTTGGCCCGTATGCCCTGAGGTGAATGTAGTCGGCATCTTTCGGTACAATAGGTTTGCCATGCTCATCTACTGAAAATGTCTCGATCTTCACGACAGGAATGCAATAAATAGCTTTCTCACGCTCAATTTCATTGTCTTGCTTGTCAACACAAAAGAACTTGATTCGGTCAGGCACTTTCGCAGCAGGCTCAACCTTTTGTGAACGGCGGTCAGAAAGCGGCGCCAGATGGCGGCGTCGATCAGAAATGCGAAACGATCTTGTTCTGCAGAA
>LGTG01000068.1 GCA_001190015.1 Candidatus Burkholderia crenata | reverse complement strand
CCCCCCCCCCTTTCCCCCCCCCCCCCCCCCCCCCCCCCCCCCTTTAACACCTCCAAATTTCGAGATGTTGCAACGACCGGTTGAATTCGCCCTGTGTTCGCGATGCCTTTATCGCTTGCCCTTCGCCACCCGGACACGCCGCAACGAGACGCGATTTAATGCGGGTCCACGAGGAAGAACCCGGCGAAAGTCGAAGTCTTGCTGAGGCTAAGGCGATAAGCGTACGATCTGCCATTGCTGGCCTATACCGCCAAGCGTGTGTGCAGCACGTTTATAGACGACACGGTCGTGCAACCGTGACGGACGGCCCTGCCAGAATTCGATGGTGTCGGGAACGAGCTGGTAGCCGCCCCAATATGGCGGACGCGGCGGGTTGTCACCGTATTTCGCAATCAATTCGCGCTCGCGAGTTTCAAGCACCGCGCGGCTTTCGATCACTTCACTCTGCTCCGACGCCCACGCGCCTATTCGCGATCCAAGCGGGCGCGACGCGAAATACGCATCGCTTTCTTCCGGACTCGTCTTGACGACGGAGCCCTCGATACGCACTTGGCGTTCGAGTTCGATCCAGTAAAACAGCAGACTCGCGGCAGGGTTGCTAGCGAGTTCGTAACCTTTGCGACTGAGGTAGTTCGTGAAGAAAACGAAGCCCCGGTCGTCTACGCCCTTGATCAGCACAATGCGTGCCGAAGGGCGGCCGCGCTCGTCGACGGTCGCGAGCGTCATGGTATTGGGTTCGGGTAATTGTGCGTCGAGCGCCTGCGCAAACCAGGTTTCGAATTGTCGAATCGGGTTCGGATCCACGTCGGATGTTTCCAGCGATCCGAGGGAATAATTCTTTCGAAGATCAGCGATGGTCGCCATTTTCTTATGCAAACGCTTCAATCGCATTAGATTAGTATAGCCAAGGTCGTCAAATTCTGCGCTTTACCGCCAATATTCCTTTGATCTTTAATGATTCAGATCATGATCCCGGGCGACAAAATTTGACTCAACTCGGCAATCATTTTCATTTTGCTTTCAAAAACTGGCCGTTGATTTCTTACGTCCAATCTTCGATAAGGCAGAATACGCAATTCAGCGAATTCCTGCTGATCTCCGCTTCTATCGTTGCGATAATCTGACCGGCGCCATTCGCCGCTGTCCTGATGCTCTCCAGCCCTTGTTTTTGCGAGTTTCGCTTACCTTCCGCGTGCCCATCATGACCGCTTTTCCTGCCTCTGCCGACGCTTTGAATTTTAACTCCGCCACGCCGAAGATTGAAGCCGCCGACCGCGCCCGGCGCTTTGGCGGCGTGGCACGCCTGTATGGTCCGGCTGGGCTCGCGGCCTTCGAACGCGCGCATGTGGCAGGGATCGGAATTGGCGGTGTGGGCTCGTGGACGGTCGAAGTACTGGCGCGCAATGCGATCGGGCGCCTGACGCTGATCGACCTCGACAACGTGGCCGAAAGCAATATAAACCGCCAGGTGCACGCGCTTGACGGCAACTACGGCAAGGCCAAGGTGAGCGCGGTCTATTCCGACGAGCCGCTGATCTACCCCAAAGCAGTTGCTCTCGACGCCGGCGAGGCGACTGGATCGGAAGAAACAGCGCCCCGCTGCTACGGGATCGATCGGACTGAACTGTGCGGAATTCGGATCAAGTGTCTGCGTGACAGCAAGTTTCGGATTCGCCGCTGCTGCTTATGTCTTAAGAGATAATCGGCATAGGGGACGACCATAAGGCCGTACCCCTG
>LGTG01000067.1 GCA_001190015.1 Candidatus Burkholderia crenata | reverse complement strand
CCACAGCAACGCAATCTCCTCCCGTTCTGAGAATGATAGGTATCGGCCCGAGCGAGGCACCAACTCAATCGGCGGCATGCCGCCAGCTTCGCGAAACCATCGCGGACCCAATAAGTGTGACACGCCGCAAGCCAGCGCCGCAGCGTCACTTTCCATTCCCTCGGCAATAAATTTCCAGAACGCTTGCTTCGTCTCAAACTGATTGACACCTGGCCTGCCCGGCGATGGCATCATCGGCCTCCCAGTTTGTTGCGAGCCCCAGCCCCGTGGTCGTCCCATTTAACACCTCCAAATTTCGAGATGTTGCAACGACCGGTTGAATTCGCCCCTCGCTGACAACGGTACTCAATCAACGCGCCGAGGCAGTGCTGCGTCAGGCCAAGGGTGTCGATAACGTCACCGCGCACAGTGGTTCGTTCACCGTCTAACCGTCGACGGATCGCGATGGCCGCATCTCCGCATGACGCGGCCGCACGGAAGTCGTGCTGGAGTCGAAGGACTTCACGGCAGCATCCAAGCTCGCAGGCAAGATGAGCGAGTCAATGCAGGTGGGCAGCGTGACGTTCTCGCTGTCGCCGGAAGCACAGCGCGCGGCGGAGCAGAAACTGTCGACGCAGGCCATTGCTTCGTTTAAGCAGAAGGCACAGAGTTCGGCGCAGGCGTTCGGCTACAGCGGTTATGCGATCCGCGAGGTGAACATTGGCCACAACGGGTTATCACCGCGTCCGGTCATGATGATGGCCGCACGCAGCATGAGCGCGGATGCAAAGATGTCAGCGCCCATGGGGCTGGAAGCGGGAACCTCGACAGTGACCGTGAATGTCTCGGGTTCAGTACAGGTGAACCGCTAGGCGTTCAAGTCTCGCAATATGAAAAAGCCTCGCTGCGTGCGAGGCTTTTCCATGGCACTTGCAAAGGCTGAACTCTCGTTCAGGATAGCTTTGCGGACCCTGAAGGCACTGCGCGCCCACGTCGATACGACCAGCTGAGCAGGCCAATTCCGCCAATGATCATGGGCAGCGAAAACCATTGGCCCATGGACAGATTCATGGCCAACAAACCGAGATAATCATCCGGTTCACGCGCGAATTCAACCGTGAAGCGCGCGAGGCCATAACCAATCAGAAACACCGCCGAAATCGCGCCCACCGGCCGCTGCTTGCGCGACATCAGCCACATCACGATAAACAATGCGAACCCTTCCAGCGCGATCTCGTACAACTGCGACGGATGACGCGGCAGCATCTGGTAACGCTCGAAGATTTCATTCAAATGCCACTGCGCAGCCTGCTGCGGATGAGTGCGCAGCCAGATGGCGTCATCGGGGGATGCGTTCTGGAACAGCATGGCCCACGGCGCGTTTGGACTGGTCACACGGCCCCACAACTCGCCGTTGATGAAGTTGCCGAAGCGTCCGGCCGCGAGCCCGAGCGGAACCAGCGGCGCGACGAAATCGGTGACCTGCAGCCAGGTCCGCTTGCGTTGCCACGCGAACACGATCATGGCGGTTATCACGCCGAGCATGCCGCCGTGGAAGGACATGCCGCCTTCCCACACCTTGAAGATATCGAGCGGATTCGCCAAGTAGAAACCCGACTTGTAGAACACGACATAGCCAATCCGGCCGCCCAAGATGGTGCCTAGCACCCCGTAAAACAGGATATCGTCGATATCCTTCGTCGTCCACCCTTGCGCCACAACGTACGGCAAGCGCAGCCGGAAGCGGCCGATGACGATGCACTGGATGAACGCCAGCAGATACATGAGGCCATACCAGCGCACAGCGAGCGGACCGAGATGAAGCGCAATGGGATCGAAGTTGGGGTGAATGAGCATGTTTCTATTTACGTATTGAGGTCACGGCAACGCTGGCAGGGTAGCCGCATGAGTGCGCACTATATCGATAAAACCGGCGAGCACCGGGCTGACCTCCGCCGCGCGCCACACGAGTCCGGTCTCGACAACCGGTCCGGATTCGAGCAACGGACGATACACCACTCCGGTCCTGCGCAGATGACGCAGCGATTGCGGCACGAGCGCGACACCCATGCCAGCCGATACCAGGCTGACAATGGTCTGCATCTGGATGGCCTCCTGCCCGACACGCAGCATCAGGCCGGCCGCGCCGTAGCAACTCATAATCATGTTCATAGAAACCGGGCGCGAGACGCCGTGGAAAGACGACGAGCGGCGCATCGGCAAGTTGATGCAGGCTGACGGGGGTCTCCGAGCACTCTTCGGCACCCTGCCCGAGTTCGGCCGCGGCGTTGTCCGACATGGCGATGACCAACGGCTCGCGCGCGATCGGCAAATACGAGAGCGCGACGGCGCGGGGGCAGCGGCAGGAGGCCGTAATCGGCGGTGGAAACAAACGCCAGGGACAGGACCCCGCCCCTCACCCCGCGCAAAAGACTGGGCAAGCGGACACAGGCCGTCGGCGCTTGCGAGTACAGCCGACGCACCTCTGGCAGCAAATCCTTGCCCACGGGCGTCAGTTCGATGGAGCGCTTCGTACGCACGAACAGCGCCACGCCGAGCATGTCTTCTAGCGTCCGGATGGTCTGCGACAATGGCGGCTGCGTCATCGCGAGTCGCGCTGCGGCCCGTCCGAAATATTTCTTCGGCAACCGTCACAAAATACCGCAACAATCTGAATTCGATGTTCCGCGCTTCCACCAATATGTTCCGCGACCTAATAGACCCTGGATAATATATTGGACACGCGTTCGCACAAGCTTCATCCTTTCGCGATCAAATCGATCCGCAAATTGGACACGAATCCGCAGGTTTTCGGCACGCCGACCATCTCGGACGGCATGTTGTGAACGGCGGTCAGAAAGCGACGCCGCCATCTGGCGTCGCTTTCTGACCGCCGTTCACAGCGTCTTCTCACCGACGAAGAACTCGCGGCATCGCGTGAAAAAGCGCTGGCGCACTGGGATCGCAAGAGCGATCTCTGGCTGTTCGGCTATGGCTCGCTGATCTGGAACCCGGGCTTGCCCGCCGTGGAAACGGTGCGCAGCAAGGTGCACGGTTATCATCACGGACTGTATTTGTGATCGCGCGTGAATCGCGGCACGCCCGAGCAGCCCGGCCTGGTGCTGGCGCTGGGTCGCGGGGGTTCGTGCTCCGGCCTGCCGCCGAGGACGTGGAGCCGCACCTTGAAGTGCTGTGGCGGCGCGAAATGGCGATGAATTCTTACCGCGTGGCCTGGTTGCCGTGCACGCTGGACGGCCGCCACGTGGAAGCGCTGGCCTTCATGATGCGACGCGAGGCGTCCACCTACACCGGCAAGCTTGCCGACCCGATGGTGCGCCACGTGCTCGGCTACGCCACCGGCCGATACGGCACCACACTCGACTACGTCAGCCGTACGGTGGCGGCTCTGCGCGAATGCGGCATGCCGGACCGGCAGCTCGAAGCGCTTTTGTATCGGTGCTGCCGAGATGCAAATTCGTCGCAGGAATGGGTGTGACGGCATGCATTAAAGGCACGCGTAAAACTGCGCTGAATGCTTAGCAGCTTACTCAAATGAGATACCCAACCGCGACCGATCGGCATAGGGGACGACCATAAGGCCGTACCCCTGCCACACCACCCGGCATGCGGGTCCGCACCGGGCGGTTCGAAAAGTTGAGGTTATGAGTC
>LGTG01000066.1 GCA_001190015.1 Candidatus Burkholderia crenata | reverse complement strand
GCCCGGCGATGGTATCATTGGCCTCCCGGTTTGTTGCGAGCTCCAGCTCCGCGGTCGCCCCACATTTAACATCTCCAAATTTCGAGATGTTGCAACGACCGATTGAATTCGCCCACTTACGACATCACTTTGCAGACATCGCCGGTAGACATCGGACTCCGCGATGCCCTCGCGATTAACCGTCAGTTAAAAATGATTCTCCATTCGCTGTGCCAGATCTATCGCTTACCAATGTTCAGCCCTGCGAGAGGGGCCAAACAAAGCTGCTATTTCCCGAACATCCGCTTCCAAAGCCCCCTTACCGCCTCCCTCTCTGCGACCACTACATCCGGCTCAACCCGCGCCTTCTCCATCCCGTCGAGCCTCAGCGTGTGTTGCAACTTCCGATACCGCCTGTACGCAACCGCCACCGTTTCAGCCTCCTCGGCGCTCATCAACCCGAACCCCGCAGCCAGCCGCAACAGCGAAATATTGCCCATATTCCGCACGAACTCAGCGTCTTCGCGTGCGTACAGCAGCACCCAGTACTGCACGATAAACTCGATATCCACTATCCCGCCGCGGTCGTGCTTCAGGTCGAATAACTTGCTGCGGTTCGGATGCCCAGCATCCACCCGCTCGCGCATCACAACAATCTCCTGCGCCAACGCAGCGGCATCTCGCGGCATCGTGAGAACCTGAGCGCGGATCTCCTCGAAGCGCTCGCCAATCTCGGCATCGCCGGCGCAATACCGCGCCCGCGACAGCGCCTGATGCTCCCAGACCCACGCCGTATTCGCAGCGTCGCCCTCACGAATCTGATAACGCCGGAACGATTCCAGGCTCGTCACCAGCAAACCCGACTCACCATTCGGACGCAGCCGCAAATCGACATCGAATAATGTGCCCGCTTCCGTTGCTGTAGTGAGCCACGTGATCAGCCGGCGAGCGAACGTAGCATAGATATCACCAGCGGATTCGTCGGGGTCATCGAGGAAGATCAGGTCCAGATCCGACGCGTACCCCAGTTCCTTCCCGCCCAGCTTCCCGTAAGCGATCACAGAAAAGCGTGGCACGTCGCGGTGACGCTTCGGAAACTGCGACCACACTGTTTCGATAGTGACATCGAGCACAGCATCAGCCAGCGCCGACAACAAGTCGCTCACGTGTTCAACGGTAAGCTTGCCGCCCAAGTCGATCAGCAGAATGCGGAAGACCTCCGCCTGATGCGCGTGCCGCAGCAGGTTCATCTGCTGCTCGGCGCCATCGGCGGCGGCAATCTGCGCGCGCAACGATTCACGGAATTGCGGCCAGTCGAAGGAACTCGCGATCACTTCATCATCGAGCAATTCATCGAGAAGCTGCGGATGGCGAATCAAATACCCTGCCGCCCAACGTGACGCACCGAGCACCGACAACACCCGCTCGAGCGCCGCCGGATATTCGGTCAGCAACGCAAGATAAGCGCCGCGGCGGCTGACGGTTTCGAGCAGGTCGAACAGCCGGGCGATAGTGTCGCCGCGCCGTTCGGGTGACTGGATGGCCTGCGCGGCTTCGAGCGCACGTTGCGCGACTATGTCGAATCGTTCCCGGCTCCGCTCGGGCAAACCTTCGTATCGTGTCGACTTCCACACGTTGCGCAGACGCGTGAGCACCGCGGTGGCATCGGTGAAACCGAGTTCTGTCATGCGTTCAACCAACTGCTCCTCGGCGCTGTCGTCGGCGAGCGCGCTGCTCCAGACCCACGACGACGCCGAATCTTCCGCGACCGCACAACCGCCGTCGCCCTTCACCTTATCGGCGAAAATCTGGTCGAATTGATGCTCCACACGCGCCCGGTGCGCTTCCAGCGCATCTGTCAGCGCCGGATAATCGGCGAAACCCATTGCACCGGCAAGCACCGCCCGGTCTTCCGGCGCGACCGGCATGGCGTGCGTCTGCGCATCGTTTCGATACTGCAAGCGATGCTCGAGCTTGCGCAGGAACAGGTACGCATCGGTGAGTTCGCTGCACACGTTCGCCGATATCAACCCGTGCGCCGCCGCGCGATTCAGCACGGACAAGGTCGGGCGAATCCGCAGATCGGCAATCTGGCCGCCACGGATCAGTTGAAACACCTGCGCGCTGAACTCGATCTCCCGAATGCCGCCGCGGCCGAGCTTGATGTCATCGACTTTGTCGGGACGCATCGACGCACGCCGCTGCGCTTCCTGCCGGACCTGCACATGCAGCGCACGAATCGCGCTGATCACGCCGTAGTCGAGATACCGCCGGTAAATGAACGGCGTAGCCAGCGCGTCGAGTTGCTTCGCCAGCCGTTGCGCCGCGTCGCTTTCGTCCTCGGAGACCAGCCGCCCCTTGATCCACGCGTACCGTTCCCACTCGCGGCCCTGCACGTAGAAATATTCTTCGAGCATACCGAGCCCGCACGCGAGCGGACCCGCATCGCCGTTCGGCCGCAAACGCATGTCTACGCGAAAGACATAACCATCTTCCGTGACTTCAGCCAATGCACCTATCAGCTTGCGGCCGAGCCGCGTAAAATATTCCTGGGTCGATAACGCCGCGCGTTCGCCGCCTGCCGTTTCACCGTCTTCTTCATAGACGAAGATCAGATCAATATCCGACGACACGTTCAACTCACGTCCACCGAGCTTTCCCATTCCCACCACACCCAGCGTCAAGCGCTGTCCGTCAGGTCCACGCGGCTCGCCGAACGTGACTTCCAGATCCGCCGATAACACCGCGAGCGCGCGCTGGATAGTCAGCTCGGCAAGATCAGTCATGGCGCCCGTGACTTCGGCAACAGGCGCGAGGCCCGCGAGATCGCGTTCCATCACCGTGCAGAAGACCTCGATGCGCAACCGTCGAAGTGCGGTCTTGAGCGCGGCTTCATCAAGCTGGCCACTGGCCGAACGCGCCGAACACGCGTCGCACAGCGCGTTCAGCCGCGCTTCTATGCACGCGCGGCGGATCGGCGCCTTCGACCATTCGGCTACGTGCGCCGGCAATTCGAGACGCGCGGCATACACGCGCGAGGCGTAGTGGGAAGCACTGGAACTCAGCAAAACGGCGTCAGTCATGAAAGGTCGGGCTCAGTCATTGCTCACAAAGAAGTCCGGCAATGCGCCGGGGCTTTTGCGCGAATTGGCGCGAGGTGCGCAGAACGCCGTCCGGCGCGGCTCGGCGGCTGCATCGTAGCGTGTTCCCACAGTTTTTTTGCATTGCGCGCTGTGTTACACTTCAATGCCAAATCTCGAAAACAATATCGATATCGCCGACCCGCCGCAGCATGTCCGACCGAAAGGAACTTGCCGACCCACCTGAAGCTGTACCCGTGAAGCTAGGTGGTCGCGCCGAGCTTGCATTCTCGCGGGTGTTCAAAGCCCTTCTGGTGCTGGTGGTCTATTTCGCGGTCGCCGGCATCTATCTCACGCTGCGTTACGCCGTGCTGCCTCAGATCGATGCGTTCCGGCCGCGCATCGAGCGAATGGTCTCGTCGAAGATCCATGCGCAGTTGCACATCGGGCGCATCACGGCGAAGTGGTCCGGCTTCGAGCCTTCATTCGATATAGACAATCTCCGGATCGACGTCGCTGACGGCACGCCGGGTCTCGCCGTACCGCACGCCAGCGCCACGGTCGCGTGGCGCTCGCTGCTGGGTCCTATCCCGCTGCTCTCGAATCTCACCGTCGATGGTCCCGACGTCGTCATCTCACGCGCCGCCGACGGGACCTTCAGCGTGGCCGGCGTGCCGATCCAGGCCAAGCACACAGGCAACGACGCGTTCATGACCTGGCTGCTGAGACAGCCAGCCATCGTGCTGCGCGATGGCACACTGCGCTGGCACGACGGCGAGCGCAACGCGCCGGAACTCGCGCTCAAGCGTATCAAGCTGGCCATTCTCAACAATGGCCCGCATCATCGCCTGGCGCTGCAGGCGCTGCCCGACGGCGACCTGCTGCACGGGCCGCTCGATTTTCGAGTGGATTTTCGCACGCCGCGTTTCAGCGTGCCGGGCCGTCCGGCGAACTGGACGGGCCAAGCGTATCTGTCGACCGGTCCTGTCGATCTGCCCAAGCTCTCGCAATACGTGACGATGCCGCTCGCGACCTATGGCGGACGTTTCGACAACCGCATCTGGATCGACTTCTCGAGTGGCAAGCTGAAAACAGCGGGCGGCGAGCTGACCGGGTCCGACATCGCGTTGCGCGTGCGCCCAACGCAGCCGCGTCTCGATGTGCCGATCGCGAACTTCAACTGGAATCTCGGGCTGCAGGATGACGAATACACGCTGCACCTCGCGAACCTGCGCGCGGAACTCGGCCAGCCGCCGCTCGCGGACGGCACGCCGGTGTCGCGCCTGCTGGCCCTGCATACGCTGACCGGCCATTACCGCGCGGCAAGCCTGCAGCATGGGCAGATGTTCGGGATAGCGGGCGATGTCGTCGATCTCGGCATCCTGGGGGAATTCTTGCGGGCGCTGCCTTTGCCGTCGAAGCTGCAAAACGATCTGATCCGCTTCAACCCGCGTGGCCAGATTGCCAATTACACGCTGCAGACCGAGCGGCCCAGACCGGCACCCCATGCTCAAATGCTGGCCCAGCGCCAGACGGGCACCGAACCGCCGATGCGCTACACGGTCAAGGGCGACTTGCACGGGGTGAGCGTGCAGGCCCAGGAACCGCCGCCGGGATTGACGATCAACAACCATCTGCGGGCCGGGGTTCCCGGCGTGGAGAACCTGTGGGGCAGTATTGACGCCGATCAGGATCAAGGCAGCGCGGTCATCGATACGAAAAATACGGCGATCACCGTGCCCGGCGTCTTCGATAACCCGCGCCTCGTGCTGGACCAGATCGACGGCCGCGTAACCTGGACCCTCGCAGACGCGCCCGGCAAGCTGCACAAGGCAATCATCGCGCACGTGGAGACGCTGCACGTCAGAAATGCGGACGCGGAAGCCAGTGCGACAGCTGATTACTGGAACGAAGGCGAAGGCCGTGGTTCCCTCGATCTCAAGGCAAAGGCCGCGCGCCTGAATGTGACGAGCCTCGTGCACTATCTGCCGACGAGCATCAGCGAAAAAGTGCGCCTGTATCTGGGCCATGCATTGCAAGCCGGCATCTCGCGCAACGCCACCATCGAGATTCACGGCGACCTGACGAAATTCCCCTATTCGCGTTTCCCGGACGCCGGCCAGTTCCGCATTGTCGCGCCCTTCTCCGGCGGCAAGTTCGCGCCAACGCCCTATCCGCCGAAGACCATGGCGAACGGCACGCCGAATGTATGGCCGGCGTTTGACGGTATCGACGGGACGTTTCATCTTGCCGAAAACAAGCTCGGCTTCGATATTTCGCGCGGCCGTTATCTCGGCGTGAGCGTGGTCAAGACCACCGGACGTATAGAAGACCTGGGCAACCACGAATCGAAGCTGCTAATCGATGCCGACGCGCACGGCCCCATCACCGACATGCTCCATTACGTGGAAGACAGCTCGCTCGGCTCGATCTCCCACCACGTGGCGACGAAGATCCATGCAACCGGTGACGCCGCGCTGGCGCTGCAATTGGAGATTCCGCGGGTCGTGCCGCCGCCCGGCATGCGGGCGCATGTGGGCTACAAAGGCGCGCTCACGTTCAACGGCAACGATCTCGCGTACGGCACGTTTCCGCCGCTGTTGAATCTCAAGGGCCGGGCGCTGTTCGGCGAGAAAACCGCGTCGCTCGATGGCCTGACGGCGAAATTTCTCGGTGGCGACGTGCGCGGTACGGGTGGCGTGAAACCCGACGGCAGTTATGCCTTCGATGTAAACGGCCGTATAGGCGCTGACGCCGCCCAGAGCCTGAACGCGCATGACCAGGCGCAGGCAGCTCAGATCCTCAAGCACATCAGCGGCACCGCGCCTTACGACCTGCGTGTGCGTGGCGTGAGAAACACGTTGCCGCAAATCGAGGCGAACTCCGACCTGACCGGCCTCGGCCTGGACTTCCTGGCGTCCTTCAACAAGAGCGAGGGCACGCCCATGCCTTTCGCGTTCACGTTCAAGCCGATCGCCGGATCGACAGAGGAGCACGACGCGAAACTCACGCTCGGGCCGGTCAATGCGCACTACCTGCTCAAGCAGACGGGCAGGGAAGCGCCGACGGTGGAGCGTGGTGCCATTGGCGTGAACAAGCCGGCCGATCTGCCGGCGCAAGGCGTGTCGGCGGCCGTGGATATCGACGAACTCGACGCCGATGCGTGGCGCAAGCTGATCACTGAATTGGGCCCGATGCCGCAACCGGATCCGAAGACGCAATCCCAAGCGGTGAAGCAGTTCCTGCCGAGCCGCTTCGCGCTGCATTTCGCCACGATCAAGCTGCTCAACCGGCGCAGGGAAGATGTGACGATCGGCGCAAATCTGGGCGATGACCGCAAGTGGCAGACGAACATTGCGTCAGATCAGGTCACGGGCAATGCGCAATGGCTGCCGGGCGCGACGAATGGCAGTCCCGGTGCGTTGCAGGCGCAGTTCACGAAGGTCGTGATTCCGGGGAAGGAGGAAACCGATCTGGTCGGACAGATGATCCGCAAGCCGCCGGCCAACATGCCGTCCATCGACCTGATCGTGAACGAACTCGTGGTGCGCGGGCGCACGCTCGGACGCCTCGAAGTCGACGCACGCAACGACGTGGAAGACAACGTGCCGGTCTGGCATCTGGACAAGCTGGAGCTGAGCAACCCGGATGCGAAGCTTTCCGCAACAGCCAACTGGCACACGATCAGCGGCCCGGTTGGTTTTCCGGCCGACGCCGACGACAACGCCCCTCGACGCACAGCACTCGATTTCAAGCTGGACATCATGGACGCCGGAGCGCTGGTCGAACGGCTGGGCCTGCCACGCACGGTAAAGGGCGGCAAAGGCACGATGACGGGCCAGCTTGGCTGGGACGGCAGCCCGGCCGCGGTCGACCTACCCACGCTCAACGGCAAGTTGAACGCTGACTTGCAGCACGGTCAGATTCTCAAGGTCAACCCGGGCGCGGCCAAGCTGCTCGGCGTGCTCAGCCTGCAAAGCCTCGCGCACTTCCTCACGCTGAATTTCCAGGATGTGGTCGGCAAAGGGCTGCCGTTCGAAAAGATCACCGGCTCGGGCACGGTTCAGAACGGTATCGGCCGCACCAACGACTTCACGATGATCACGGCGCCTGCACGCGTGGAACTGAAAGGACTGGTCGACCTGCCGAAGGAAACACAGGACCTGCACGCCAAGGTCATCCCGACCATCAGCGCGGGCGCCGTCGCGCTGGGCGCAGCCGTGATCAATCCTTTGCTGGGGCTCGGCACGCTGGTGGCCGACCTGCTGCTCTCGAAGTCGATTGGCAAGGCGTTCACCATTGACTATTCCATTACCGGACCGTGGTCGAAACCCGTCATCCAGCGGGTGAAAGACGATCAGGTTGAGATCGAAACTCCGGCTGCAACCGTGCCCAACTGAGCGTCTAATGGCGTTCCAGTAAAGGGCCACTGGCTGGCGGCAAGCGGATTCGATCACAATTTCGGTCACGATCCGGTTATCATCGCGCCCCTTTTTTAGCAGGCTGACATGAGCGAAAGATCAAGCGAAGGCACCCCTGGCGCGTTCTGCGTAGCCGCGCTGCAAATGGTGAGTGCGCCGGATCGCGAGTGCAATATCGCGGAAGCCGACCGGCTGATTGCCGAAGCCGCGCTGGGCGGCGCGCAGCTTGTACTGCTGCCCGAATATTTCTGCTACATGGGCTTCAAGGACACGAACAAGCTCGCGATCCGCGAGATGCCCGGCCATGGTCCGATCCAGCAGTTCCTGGCGGACGCGGCGCGTGAACATCGCGTGTGGGTGATCGGCGGGACTTTGCCGTTGGAGTCGTCTGAAGCGGGGCGCGTGCTCAATACAACGCTCGTTTTCGATCCGACCGGCAAACAGGCCGCCCGCTACGACAAGATCCATCTATTCAATTTCGAAAAAGGCGCGGAATCCTTCGACGAAGCCCGCACGATCTGTCCGGGAAGCGAAGTGCGTACGTTTGATGCGCCATTCGGACGCGTCGGGTTGTCGGTGTGCTACGACCTGCGCTTTCCCGAGCTGTACCGGAAAATGGGCGACTGCGCCTTGATGGTGGTGCCGTCCGCGTTCACATACACGACCGGCGAGGCCCACTGGGAAACGCTGCTCAAGGCGCGTGCAGTGGAAAACCAATGCTACGTGCTGGCCGCCGCGCAAGGCGGCAAACACGAAAACGGCCGCCGGACCTGGGGGCACAGCATGCTGATCGACCCGTGGGGCGAAGCCGTGGCCATGCTGGCGGAAGGCGCGGGCGTAGTGGCTGGAACAATTGATCCCGAACGCATTGCATCGGTCCGGCAAAGCCTGCCGGCTTATCGCCATCGCGTATTGGGTTAGCTTGTTTTTACGGAACCCCTCTCCATCTGGTCAGGATGTCGCACGAACATCCGGACGTTAGAATGCTTTTAATTCCCATAGACTTCACCACAGGTAACGAATGAACATCATCGAACCCGGCATCCGAAATCTCGCCACCGCGAAAGGGATCCTGCTGACGCCCTACGGCCTCGACGAATCCACGATTACGTGCACGCTGGCGGAGATCTTCACGCACCGCGTGGACTACGCGGATCTCTATTTCCAGTCCACGCGCAGCAAGGCGTGGAGCCTGGAGGAGCCTGGAAGAAGGCGTCGTCAAATCGGGCAGCTTCAGCATCGACCAGGGTGTCGGCGTGCGCGCCGTGTCGGGTGACCGGACCGCGTTTGCGTATTCGGACGACTTGTCGCCAGAATCCATCCGTCAGGCGGCTATCGCCACGCGCGCCATCGCGAAGGCCGGCGGAGGCAAACACAAGATCAAGTCGGCCAGTTCGCTGACCGGCGTTTTCGGCCGCGACCTGCACCTGCCGGTGCAATGACCGTTGTGCTCGGACCGGGTTGGCCCGGCGTGCTGCTGCACGAAGCGATCGGCCACGGGCTGGAAGGCGACTTCAACCGCAAGGGTTCGTCGGCGTTTGCTGGACGTATCGGCGCGGCCTCGTTGAATATCGACGACGAAGGCAATCCTACGCAGTGCACGACCTTGATCGAGGACGGCATTCTCAAGGGCTACACCCAGGATTCGCTGAATGCGCGTTTTATGAAGATGCCGGTGACGGGCAACGCCCGGCGCGAGTCGTATGCCGCACATGACCAACATACATGCTCAAAACGGCGACAAGGATCCGGGTGAGATCCTGGCATCGGTGAAAAACGGCTTTGTACGCGGTAAATTTCGGCGGCGGCCAGGTCGACATCACCAACGGCAAGTTCGTGTTATCGGCGTCCGAGGCGTACATGATCGAGAACGGCAAGATCACGTATCCGGTAAAGGGCCTTAGGTTCAAGCAGTCATTGCAACACCATCATTTAGGTTACGAATATTGACTCTTCAGACGCCTCGGCTGGTGTCTTCCAATCGAGGGCTTTGCGTGGTCTGCAATTAAGCGCGTTCGCAACTGCGTCGAGTTCTCGCTCGGAGTATCGACTAATGTCGGTGCCTTTAGCAGGCTGTTGAAAAGCGCCCCGTCATGACGACCGAAGCAGTGTTCAAGAGGTTTGCACATGCAATTTGCAGATGAATTGCGGGTTTGAATTGCGGGTTCGCCGAGTGGTTTTGGCAGGCAGTGCGCAGGCACGCCGGCCCGGCGCCGTA
>LGTG01000065.1 GCA_001190015.1 Candidatus Burkholderia crenata | reverse complement strand
CAACGGCCCCTGGTCACTTCGCTTCTATTCAACCCAACGTCGCCGTTTAGTGTCGGATTTGCACCGCCGCTAACAAGGCCTATATCCGCGACCTCGAAGAGCGCTCGAGCACGGATGCTTAGCGCATCGCCGAGCGCGACGCGCAGATCGCGGAGTTAACCAAACACGTCTAAATGCTCGAAGAGCAGTATCGCCTCGCATTGGCGCAGCGTTTCGCACCGAAGAGCGAGAAGCGCCGTCATCGCGCGTTCAATGAGGCCGAGCAGCTCGCCGCGACCGAGCCGGCCGACGAGGACGATGAACTACCCGAGCTGCCTGATACCGGACTGCCCGAGTTGCGACAACCTGATGCACCGTATCGGCGAAGAGGTAAGCGAGCAGTTGCACATCGAGGTCAAGGTCACGGTGCTGCAAAACGTGCGCTTCAAATATGCCTGCCGACATTGCGAGCACCATGCCGAACCGACCCCGATTGTTCTTGCGCCGATGCCGGCGCAGCCACTGCCCGGCAGCCACGCGAGTCCCACGATGATCGCCACCGTGTCACTGTGGGGAAATACGTCGACGGCACGCCATTGTACCGAATGGAAGACGTGCTTGCGCGCTCGAACATACCGATTGGACGCGGCACGCTCGCGAACTGGATCATACGGCCGAGCGAACGGCACTATAGCCGGCTGTATGATGCGTTTCACAAAACGTTGCTGTCGCAGCCGCTGATCCATGGTGACGAAACAACGCTCCAGGTACTCAAGGAGCCCGGCAAATCTGCGCAAAGCAAAAGTTATATGTGGTGCTATCGTAGTGCCGAAGACTGCCTCGAGCCGGTCGTGCTGTTCGACTATCAGCCCGGGCGCTGCCAGGAATATCCGAAGGCATTCCTCGACGGCTACAAGGGCATGCTGATGAGCGACGGCTATAGCGCCTGGCGCACGCTCAAAAAGGCGACGCACTTCGGATGTATGGCGCACGGCGAGACGGATGTTTACCGACGTTCTCAAGGGGCAAAAGAACAAGCCCAGCCCACGTGTTGCCAAGGCGCTCGAATACTTCCAGGCGTTGTATCAGGTCGAAGCGCGCGCCAAGGGCAAACTGCCCGACGGTGAAACACGCGGCGGCTATACGCACCGTCTGCGGCAGCAGCATAGTGTGCCGCTGCTGAACAGCTTCAAGGCGTGGCTCGACGAACTGGCGCCTAAGGTGTTGCCCGAAAGTCTGCTCGGCAAGGCGATCAGCTACAGTCGGAATCAGCTTAGGTTCAAGCAGTCATTGCAACACCATCATTTAGGTTACGAATATTAACTCTTCAAACGCTTCGGCTGGTGTCTTCCAAT
>LGTG01000064.1 GCA_001190015.1 Candidatus Burkholderia crenata | reverse complement strand
CTGATGGCCTTTGTGATGGTTCTGTCGTGGTCGCGGCAGATCT
Source organism: Candidatus Burkholderia crenata (assembly GCA_001190015.1). GTDB lineage: Bacteria > Pseudomonadota > Gammaproteobacteria > Burkholderiales > Burkholderiaceae > Caballeronia > Caballeronia crenata. Next base: position 7,298 of record LGTG01000064.1, on the reverse strand, counting down.
CTTGATGCCTTCCAGATGCACGCCGAGCACACGGGCGCCGCCTAGCGCGCGGCGGATTCATGGTGGTGGCGAGCATGCTGGTGGTGCCGTGCTTCCCGTGCTCGCTTGCAACGGTGGCCGCGGCGTCGCCGCCTTCCATGATGTCCGCGCCGCCGCCGTGCACATGGCAGTCGACGAAGCCCGGCAAGATGTACGGAGCATCATTGGTCTTCGGGTCCATGCGCGCACCTTCGAGCACGGTCACCCGTCCGTTCGCAAACTCGATCGAGCCGTATATCCAGCTGTCGGTCGTCAGGATGTTTCCTTTCAGCATGAATCTCTCTCGTGAAACGTATCGCGTGACTCGCGCTGACGGCGCGCGCTGCGCGCATGATGAAGCTCCATCAACCGTCGCACCTGCTGTGAGCAGGCCGAAAGCCACGGCAGAACCTTTCCCCGGTGACTTCCCGCGATAGCGTTTTTCGCCTCTGGAATTGTTTTTCGACGCCTGTTTCGACGTCTCGCCGGTCCGGTAGCAGAGGGACTCTGGCGCGATACTTACCGCACGAACAACACTGGAACAGGATGCCAGCCGGACACCTTGATTGATCCTTTGCGACCATTTTTTACGATCATTTAACGAATCGATTGTGCATAAGAATGGTCACTAAACCGACGTCTTTGGCAAGCCCATCATATAACCAAAATAATACCAGTCAATTTTCAAAATCAATTGTCATATTCTTCATAAAATTATTAACTATCAATAAGTTAAACGCATCTCAAATATATTTCAGGATCGCTTTCGTATCAGTAACTACCCTTGAATGCAGCCTACTTCAACGCGTCTCGTCTACACGCTATAGACGCCCTTCGACCACCGCAGGAGGTCTGGGCCGCGCATTTATGCACGGTCATGCTTTTATTCGGCACAATCGCGCCGATCGATTCGCCGGGAAAAACGGCGAGCGGCATGAAAACGAGAGAGCGAGGCGGAATATGGTCAATTCCTTGAGCGACGGCCTGACGGATGCGATGCGCCGCTTCCAATAGTTTTATACGTGCCACGTCAGGGCGCCACATGAGTTGGTCGAGCACAGCGCGCTGTCGCTGACAGAAATGCGCGTGCTGTTTGCTGTCATGCACGGCGGCGCATGTACGGCGGCGAATATCTCGCGCACGCTCGGACTCGATACCGGTTACCTGAGCCGGATGCTGATGCAATTCGAGCGCAGCGGACTGATTGAGCGGCGTCCCTCTTCCGGCGATACCCAGGTTTCATTGACCGCAGCCGAAGAAACAGGACTGTCCGCCGCAAGCGCGCACGTGCGCGACGACGTATCAACCACACTGGACGCCATGACACCGGGAGAACGCGCGCAACTGATCGCATCGATGGGATATGTCCAGCGCCTGCTCTCACCTCCCGCCGACGTGCCGCAAGTCCGGCTACGTGGCCCAAGGCCGGGGGATTTCAGCTGGATCGCCGAGCAAGACGGCGTCAGCGTAGGCGCAAGCTTGCTGGTAGGCTGGTCAGCCGGAAGCGCACGGCTTGCGGCGTTGTTCGTGGAACCGGGTGAGGCGCGGCAGTATCGACCGCCGGCTGATCAAAGCCGGCATAGCCTTTGCCGCGGGGTCCGGGTACGGCCGCGTTGTCTGCGCGACCGATTTGAACCCCGCTTCGGTTGCACCTCTTCTCCGTCCGTTCGGTTTCGAGGAACTAAGCGACCAGGGGAAGTGGGAAAAGCACTTGAAAGAACCACGCGCTTTTTAAAGCGGACGCGCCGGGCTCCCATTGCAGGCTTAGGCTTAAGATTGAGGCCCGTTCTCCATCAATCGCCCATGTACGTCATCCATCTACGCTACACCGGTGCGCTCGCTGAAATCGACGAAGCGCTCGACGCCCATCGCCTGTATCTCGAACGGCAGTTCGAGGCAGGCGTGTTTATCATTGCGGGACCGGAAGTACCGCGCGACGGCGGCATCATCCTGGCGGCCAGCATCGAGTGGGACCGGCTTGACGCGATCATCGCAGAAGGCTCGTTCTCGCAGCAGCGGCTTGTGCATTACGACATCATGGAGTTCAAAAGCCACGCGGCTCGCTCCCGGGCTGAATTTGCCGCAATCGCTTCGTTGTGAGCGCTTTTTTCGAGTGGCCTCCATCGAAGGTCTGAAGCGGATATCTGCAATGAAAAAGGCCGTTTCAACTCACGTTGAAACGGCCTTGGCGTAACCGCGTAACCAGTAGCAGGCGTCCGCCTAGTCGAGCAACAACTTCAGATCGTGTACCCACGTATCCACGTCCTGCTCGTCGCGTGCAAACAACCTGAGCTTGCCTTGCGGGTCGAAGACATAACTCGCGGCCGTATGGTCCATGGTGTATTCAGCGGCCGTCTTGCCCGGGGCCTGTGCGTAATAGACGCGAAAACCCTTCGTGATCTTGACCAGTTCCGGCGTGTCGGCAGGGCGCAAACCGATGAACGTCGGGCTGAACGCCGACACGTATTCACCCAACAGCGGCGCTGTATCGCGTGCGGGATCGACGGTGACCATCAGTACTTGAACGCGCTTGGCGTCATCGCCGAGCTTCTGCAGCGCCTGCGAGAGTTCAGCGAGCGTGATCGGGCACACGTCCGGGCAATGGGTATAGCCGAAGAACAGCACAACGGCCTTGCCTTTGAAGTCACCCAGCGTACGCGTCTTGCCGCTGGTGTCGGGCAACGAAAAATCGCTGCCGAACTGCGTGTTGCCCGTGATGTCGAGATTCGTAAACGCGGGTTTGCTGTCGCATCCGGCGAGCAGCACGTCGGCCAAAACGAATCCCAACCAGACAGCTATCCCTCGAACTGAAAACTTCATAAACCGATCACCGTCCGCACGTAATGATCCACGAGCAGCGCGTCGAACAGCAGCGACAAATACAAGATGGAGAACCGAAAGGTCTTGCGCGCGAGAGCATCGGAATATTCACGATAAATCTTCCACGCATACCCGAGGAAAACGCCGCTGAGCACAACGGCCGACGCCAGATAAAGCAGACCGCTCATGCCGGAGATAAACGGCATCATGGTCACGACAAAGAGGATGACCGTGTACAGGAAGATATGCAGGCGCGTGTATTTCTCGCCGTGCGTATTCGGCAGCATCGGCAAGCCGGCGTTCTTGTAGTCCTTGCGCCTGTACAGCGCCAGCACCCAGAAGTGCGGCGGCGTCCACACGAAGATGATCAGGACAAGAATCCACGCGTCACCGGGCACATGGCCCGTGACGGCTGCCCAGCCAAGCACCGGCGGCATGGCACCCGACGCACCGCCGATCACGATGTTCTGCGGCGTCGCGGGTTTCAGCAGGCACGTATAGATCACCGCATAGCCGACGAACGTCGCGATTGTCAGCCACATGGTCAGCGCATTCGTGAACGTGTAGAGTGTCCACATGCCCGCGCTACCGAGCACCGCTGAAAACAGCAGGATCTGAGCCGGCGTGATCTCGCCGCGTGCGGAGGGACGCCACGCAGTGCGACGCATCATTGCATCGATCTTTTGTTCCATCAGGCAATTGATGGCGAACGCGGCTCCGGCCAGCAGCCAGATGCCCACGGTTCCGCCGATCAGCACGGTCCACGGCACCATGCCGGGCGTGGACAGGAACATGCCGATGACCGCGCAGAAAACCGCGAGTTGCGTGACGCGCGGTTTGGTCAACGCGATGTACTGCGAGAAGCGGTTACCGGAGGGGGAAATTAGTGTCGTGCTGTCCATAGAAACTCACGGAGCTTGGCGCGGGAGTGATGCAGGAACACGGCGTCGCGCGGGGCGGTGGCAGACGACCCCACAACGTGGCCGGGACGGCTGGAAGAGATTCGAAAGTTTACCATAACGAGCAACAGCAAAAGGATGGCCGCACCGCCGTTGTGCGCCACGGCAATAGGCAGCGGCCACTGCAGCAGGATGTTCGACAATCCCGTCAGGAACTGCACGACGATCACGATCATGATGCCGTTGGCGGGTTTTCTCAACGACTCAAATCGCCGCAGCTCCGCTACGAGCCACAACATGTATAGCACGACGACGATCGCAAAGGTCCGGTGGGTCCAGTGAATCGCAACGAGCACGTCCTGCGAAATGACATCGCCGTCGCCGGTCATGCCGAGCGCCCGCCACAGGTGGAAGCCGTGCTCGAAGTTCATCGGCGGAATCCAGGCGCCGTTGCACAGCGGAAAGTCCGTGCAGGCGAGTACCGCGTAGTTGGTGCTGACCCAGCCGCCCAACGCGATCTGGACCACCAGCAGCAATAATCCGACGAGCGCCGCGGGCAGCCAGCGGGCGGCGGCGGGATCGATCGCCGGAATCGGCGTCTGGCGCGCGACCAGCCAGCCGAGCGAGCCAAGCAACGCCAGCCCGAGCAGCAGATGCGTGGTCACAATCACCGGCTGCAGCTTCATGGTGACCGTCCAGGCGCCGAACGCACCCTGCACCACGATCAGCATCAGGATCCCGGTCGGCCACCACGGCGACACGTGCAATGGCATGCGCTTGAAACGCGCTGTCCACGCAATCAAAACCTGCGCGATGATCAACACGCCGATTGCCATCGCGAAATAGCGGTGAATCATTTCAATCCACGCCTTACCGATACTCACCGGCCCGGTCGGCATTGCCCGATGGGCGGCGGTAATGGCCACATGCGCAATAAACGGCGACGACGTGCCGTAACAGCCCGGCCAGTCGGGACAACCGAGGCCCGAATCGGTCAGCCGCGTGAAACTGCCGAGCATCACGAGGTCGAGCGTCAGGAAGGTGGTGAGCCAGACGAGCTTGCGAAATTTGTTGTCATCGGCTTTCACCCACACGTACAAAAGCGGCAACAACGCAATGCAGATGCCGATCAATCCGAGCTGTAAAACGTAAGTCATGCGTGCACTGTCCTCAACAACTCTTCCTTAGTTCGTCCTTAACCGATCCGTGACCACTTCAGCAGCTTCGCAAGATCCTCCTTGATCTTCTCCGGCTCGGGATCCTTGGGGAAACGCATCATCAAGTTGCCGTTGGGATCGACCAGGAAAATGTGGTCGGTGAGTTGTGAATCGGCGCCCGCCGGCAGCCACGCCGCCACCGCTTTGGGATCGGCGACCAGCATGTGCGTGTCCGGCTGCGAATAAGCGGTGCGAATCACACTTGAGACCGGTTTGTCATCGGTCCGAAGCCACACGTTGACCACCCGGTCGCGCTCAGCCAATTGCAGCACGCGCACCTGCCGCATGAAGAACAGACGCGTGACGCATTGCTCGTTGCAGTCACTGCTGTTGACCGTGACCATCAGCCATTTCCCGCGCAAGGCACTGAACGGCATCGGCTTGCCTTGTTCGTCGGTGACGATGAGTTGGTCGGGAATCGGGCGCTGCGGCTCGATCAGCGCACCGTAGCTCGTCGTACCGCCGGTCGGTTTGACCACGTAGTACAAGAAATAGGACGCGATGACCGGCGCACCGCACACGGCGGCGAGCAGGAGTAGCATCCAGCGCCCCTTGTTCCATGAGCCGGATGTGCGTTGCTGCTGCTGGGCACGCGCCTTGTGGATAGCTGACGTGGACGGTCGGGGAGTTTGCATGGACAAAATTTTGCCTCTATTCGTTTGTGGCATCGTGGACTCAATGTCCACGCGATGCGATCGTTCAAGCGTACGGCGCTAGCTTCATAGCTGCCGGTCGGACCCGGTTTTCGGTCGAGTGCGTCTGCTTGGTGCTGCTGCTTCTTGCTCGTTCCGTTAAGCCTGGCCACGAAAGCCCAGTCGTCCTTTCCAAGTCCAACCCGCCGCTATCAAGCTTATCGGATCAGACCTTCCCATCAATTGTTTCCGGAGCGGGCTGTCCGGCGCTGTCTTTCTTCGCCGCGCGCCGCGCAGAGTCCAAATCCAAGCGCCGCGAGCGCCATGCCCCACCACTGCAGCATGTAGCCGTAATTGGTGTCCACGCCCATGGTCGGCGCCGGCCAGTCGCGCACCAACTTGTCGCCGCTGTTGTCCAATTGCTGGATCACGAACGGTTGCAGCGGCAAACCCGTTTCGGCGGCGTATTTGGTGACGTCAAGATTCTGCCGAATCTTTAGTTCCGCCGCGGAACCACCCCGTCCAAGCTCAAAAGCCTGTGACGCATTCGCCCGCGCGATGCCTTCAACCTCGACTTCACCTGCCGGCGTGTCATACGGCTCAATATCCGTGCGATCCGCCAAGTTCCGCGGCAGCCAGCCGCGATTCACCAGCACGACCCCGCCGCCATCCAGCTTGAGCGGCATCACGACGTAGAAACCCGGTTTGTCATTATACGGCCGGTTGTCGAGATAAACGACACGATCGGGCATGAACGTGCCGCGCGCCAGCACACGATGAAACTCGATGTCCTTCAGCGCAATTGGCGTCGCGCCCACGCGCTGCACGGGCGCGTTTTCAAACGCAACAATTCGCGCGTTCAACTGTTCTTTCTGATGCGCGCGGTCCCGCTGCCAGAAGCCAAGCCGCACTGTAACCGCCATGACGATCAGCGCCGGCCAGAAACGAATTTTCATACCGCGTTTCCATCGATGAAAACCTGCACGCCCACGCGGCATGTTACCTGCAGTGCGATAATTGAAGAATCGAACTTCTTAGGCCAACTGGCTGTTTTCATGCACATATTCGTTGCCATTGCATTCATTCTCATCATAGCGAGCCTGGGTTCGGCGCTGTACTTCATGATGACCGACAAGGGCAAGACCAAGCGCATGGTGTGGTCGCTTACCATGCGGGTCGGGCTGTCGATCTCGCTGTTCCTCTTCATCCTGTTCGCGCACTGGATGGGCTGGATCCAGTCCACCGGGATTCCGATCGGACGCTAAGCAGGACGCTGGACATCGCGTAGATTGGGCCTTCCGTTGAGCTGTCCGTCAGCACGAAGGTTCGCCCCAGGCACCGGGGAATACTAGCAGCCCGCCGGGTTCAACGCTGCGACAAATCGGCGCATCGAAAACATTGCCTTAACATTCCGTCAGGCCCCTTCAAATCGGGATAGGGGCAGGCCTCACGGCCCGACCCCTCCCACACCACCGTGCGCTCAGTTCCTGGAAGCGAGTCCGCCCGCGCTTCCACTGTTTCCAGAGGAAGCAGCGAAGACGCCGACGAATCCATTCATCCAGTTTCCGAAGCACGCCGGGTGTTTCGCAGAAACCGAAGTAGCCACGCCAGCCCGTCAGATATCGTTTCAGCGTACCGATCAACTGGTCGACGCTGATCCCTCGCGTGCGTTGAGTCAACTCCCGGATTCGATTCTTGAAGCGAGCTAGCGC
>LGTG01000005.1 GCA_001190015.1 Candidatus Burkholderia crenata | reverse complement strand
GCGGATCTGCACGCACTACCAGCTCGCACTGCACGAGCTACAGCGCGAACAACGCGCACCTCCCGTGAACGTTCGCCTGACCGATGTCGACGATCCATTTTGAGCACGAGCAAGCCGACAACCACGGGCTAGCAGCAACGGCCCCTGGTCATTTCGCTTCTATTCAACCCAACGCCGCCGTTTAGTGTCGGATTTGCACCGCCGCTAACAGTACGCTTGACTGGCAAAGATGCGGATTTTCCTTTAAGATCCGCATCTTGCTTTTTCTACGGCCGGCCCGTGCGCTCGCTCAAAAGAGACGCAATAGAAGAGCTGGATCTAAACTCAGTTAATTATAGTTATAGGAAATTCAAAATGCGCCATAAACATGGTTTGCGGAAACTGAACCGCACGAGCAGCCACCGTCTGGCTATGCTCCGTAATATGTCGAACTCGCTGATCGAGCACGAAGTCATCAAGACGACGCTGCCGAAGGCTAAAGAACTGCGTAAAGTCGTTGAGCCGCTGATCACGCTCGGCAAGAAGCCGTCGCTGGCGAATCGTCGTCTGGCGTTCAACCGCCTGCGCGATCGTGACTCCGTCGCAAAGCTGTTCGAAGTGCTGGGCCCGCGCTATGAAAAGCGTCCGGGTGGGTATCTGAGCATCCTGAAGTTCGGCTTCCGCCAAGGCGACAATGCGCCGATGGCACTGATCATGCTCATGGATCGTCCGGAACTCGCTGAAGGCGACGACGTGCAAGAAGCTGAATAAGCTAATAGCACGCTGTTGTTCGAAAAAAGGCCAAGCAGAGCTTGGCCTTTTTCTATTGCGCGGCGGGTTTGAACTGCCGGTAGTCAGCGGCTTGCATCCCGGGTGATAGGCCGATTGGCCGAATGCGGGTTGTTGACGTCCAGTGTTAAGATTGCATGCATATCCACCGCATCGGAGCTTTTCTTGAACACGCCCGTTGTCCTCGTTCTTACAACGTTGCCCGACAGCGAGGCGGCGTCAACGCTCGCGCAGCAAGCCATAGACGCACGGCTTGCCGCCTGTGTGACGGAGCTGGGCACGGTCAAGTCGCGGTATCGGTGGAAAGGTGAGGTAGAGGTTGCCGAGGAGCTTCAGCTCCTTTTCAAGACGAGCCTCGCACGCGGCGACGAACTGACGCGCTTTATCGAAGCAAATCATCCTTATGAAACACCTGAAATTGTCTCGTGGCAGGCTGATGCATCAGCTGCTTATGGGCAATGGATTACCGCTGAAACTCAACGTCTTCTTAATGTTTAAGTCCTTTGCCTTCTCCGCGCGCTGGCCGCTCGACGCAGTTCTCATGCTGGTGTCGTGCCTCGTGCTGCTGCTCTGCTCGATCCCGCCAAGCCATGCCGCCGCCGATTTTCTTGACCCCGCGGTCGCGTTCAAATTCAGCGCTACGGAGAAACCGGGCGAGATCGACGTGCGATATAAGGTCACAGATGGCTATTACATGTACCGCGAGCGTTTTGCGTTTGCGGTGAAGAATGGCACGGCGACGCTGGGCAAACCGCAATTGCCCGCCGGCGAGGTTCACTTCGATCAGACGTTTAACAAGGATGTGGAAACGTATCGCGGCGAATTCGTGATCCGGATTCCCGTGAAGCAGGCTTCCGGCCCCTTTGATATTGCTGTCACGTCGCAGGGCTGTGCTGACCAGGGGGTCTGTTATCCGCCGATGGAGAGCGTTTACCGCGTAAGCGGCGCGGCCCTGCAGGCGGCCGGTGCTAATGGTCAGGCACCATTGGCCAACACCAGTAACTTGCCTTGGTACGACCGCGCGACCAACGCCGATTACGCACAATTCCTGCTGGAAAGCGGCGGTTTTTTTGCGATTGTTGGCTTGTACTTCGTGGCTGGCGTCGTGCTGAGCTTGCTGCCCTGCTCTTACCCGATGATCCCCATTCTCTCGGCGATCGTTATTGGTGAAGGCGCGCGCGTGACGCGATCGCGAGGATTCGGGTTATCGGCGGCGTATGTGTTCGGTATGGCGCTCGTCTACACGGTGCTAGGCGTACTTGCCGCGATAATCGGGCAGAGCCTTGGCGCATGGCTCCAGAACCCTTGGGTGCTCGGCGCGTTCGGCGTGCTGCTGGCTGTATTCGCGCTCACGCTGATTGCCGGTGTCGATGCCGGTGTCGATATTGCATTGCCCGCGCGCTGGCAAAACAGCGTCAACCAGGCGTCGCAGAAACGATCCGGCGGGAGGAAGGTCGCGGCGGTTGTCGTCATGGGCACGTTATCAGCGCTCGTGGTCGGTGCGTGCATGACCGCGCCGCTCTTTGCCGTGCTTGCATTCATCGCGCATACAGGCAACGCGCTGCTCGGCGGTGCGGCATTGTTTTCCATGGGCGTTGGACTCGGCGTGCCGCTCCTGATCATCGGGCTCGGTGCGGGAACGCTGTTGCCGCGTGCGGGGAACTGGATGGCCGGCGTGAAGGTGTTTTTCGGCGTCGTGTTGCTCGCGGCGGCACTATGGATAGTGTGGCCGGTGCTGAGTGCTGTCGTGCAGATGGTTCTGGCAGCGTTGTGGCTGCTTATAGCGGCCGCGGCGCTGGGGCTTTTTACATCGGCTGCTGCGGCGGCGTCGATATGGCGCAAGCTAGTTCGTGGATTCGGCGCCGCGCTCGCTATCTGGGGCGCTACGTTGCTCGTTGGGCTCGCGGCGGGATCCACCGATCCGCTTCGGCCGCTGGCCGTATTTGCTGCGCGGATGGGTTCCGGCGCTGAAACCGGCGCGCAGCAATCCGCGCTCGGGGAGACGTTCGCGCCGGTCAGGTCATCGGTGGAACTGGATCTGGCGCTCAAGGCTGCGGGTCGCCCCGCCATGCTGGATTTCTATGCCGACTGGTGCGTGTCGTGCGAGGAGATGGAACATCTCACGTTCAGCGATCCGCGGGTACGCGCGCGCCTGGCGCAACTTAACCTGCTGCGCGCTGATGTTACGGCGAATAATCCCGACGATCAGGCGTTGCTCAAGCGCTTCAAGCTGTTCGGGCCGCCGGGCATCATCTTCTTCGACGCGCAGGGCAACGAAGTGGTGCGGGTCGTGGGGTACGAGTCGGCGGATACGTTCTTGAAGAGCCTGGACAAGCTTTCCGCACCTACGACGTGATTTTCCACGTGCAGAACCTGATGTGCGTTGGGCCTGTCATAAATTTTGTGTGTAAGGTATAACACGTAGCTCAAGGAGCATGTATGCCACGCAAACTCAAGACGGCCAGCGATGCCCAGATGGCGTTGCCGTCGATTCCGAAGGAACTGATCGATCAGTTCGTGAAGGGACCCATGACGGCTGAAGCGGTGCACGCCGCTTCAGCCGCATTCAAGAAGGCGCTGATCCAGCGGGCGTTGGGTGCTGAGCTCGGACATCACCTGGGCTATGCGGCCGGCGCAGACGCGACCAACCATCGCAACGGCAAGAGCGGCAAGACGATGCTGACCAACGACGGCCCGCTGCGACTGGAGATTCCGCGCGACCGCAACGGCAGATTTGCGCCGATCCTGATTCCTAAGCACGAGCGGCGCTTCACCGGCTTTGACGACAAGATCATCGCGATGTACGCCCGTGGCATGACGGTGCGCGAGATCCAGGGGTTTCTGGCCGAGCAGTACGGCACAGAAGTGTCGCCGGAGTTCATCAGTTTCGTGACCGATGCGGTGATGGACGAGGTGACGACTTGGCAGAGCCGCTCCCTTGAGCCGATGCATCCGGTGGTGTTCTTCGACGCGCTGCGCGTCAAGATCCGTGAGGAAGGGCTGGTACGCAACAAGGCAATCTATTTGGCGCTGGGCGTCCTGCCAGACGGCACACGGGACATCCTGGGACTGTGGATCGAGAACACCGAGGGCGCGAAGTTCTGGATGAAGGTGTTCAGCGACCTGAAGGTACGTGGCGTGCAGGACATCCTGATCGCGGTCACCGACGGACTGAAGGGCATGCCTGAAGCGCTGGGCGCGGTGTTCCCGGCCACTACCCTGCAGACGTGCATCGTGCACCTGATCCGCAACTCGCTGGATTACGCGAGCTGG
>LGTG01000063.1 GCA_001190015.1 Candidatus Burkholderia crenata | reverse complement strand
CTCGCGGTCGCCCCATTTAACACTTCCAAATTTCGAGATGTTGCAACGACCGGTTGAATTCGCCCAGCATCGCCGCGGAGTTTCATCGATGGACCATTCGCGTGATGTCCGAACGCGATCCGCATGTGCTGCCGAAGACCATCCCGGCCGGTCTGTGCGAAATCTTCGAGTTACCGCAAGCTGCGCTACGGGTGTGGAATGTCTCTGAGCCCTACGCGCAAGCCGAATTCGCGCAGCCCACGAGCGAGGAAGTCCGCTCCTTCACAAGCAGCCTGACCACGCCGTATTGCGGGTCGAATACCGGCTTCGAGGCAGCCCAGTGGCTGACATCGGCGAGTTCGGTCTCGGTGGCCTCGGCTACAACGGATAGCGTCGTCGACACCGCGAACACCACCGAATCCATCGCGCTGATCGCGTTGCGCGGCCCGGTGGCCGGTCCGGAAGCGCCCGCGTTTGGCTTGCTGGTCATGGGTTCGCCCGGTCCGCGCAGGTTCCACGAGGGCATGGCCACCGACCTCCCTCACGCAGATCGGCACGCTTGCCAGCGCCGCGCTCAGCGGCTTGCTGCCACACTGACATAACCGACGATCCGGTAAGCGCCTATCTGTCGATGCTCGAGCACGAGCGGCGGTTGTCGGAACATACATTACGCGGATACACGCACGAACTTGACGAGCTGAAAAAGCTGGCCGACGGCCGGGCGCTGGAGTCGCTGACCGCCACCGACATGCGCGGCGCCGTAGCCCGCGCTCACGGCGGCGGGTTATCGGCGCGCTCCATTGCGCATCGGTTATCGGCGTGGCGGGCGTTTTATCGATGGCTCGCAAAATAGGTTGAAATGCAGGCCAATCCGGTGGCGACCGTGCGTGCGCCGAAACGCGCGAAGTCCCTCAAGGCGCTTTCCGTCGACGACGCCAATGCGCTGATGGAAGCGCTGCAAGCCGACACGCCCGAGGCACTCCGGGACCACGCCATACTCGAACTGTTCTATTCGTTCGGCCTGCGGCTCGCCGAACTCGTCGGGCTGGATGTGCATTTCGTGCAATCCGAAGGGTATTCGTCGGCCGGCTGGCTCGACCTCGCCAGCACCGAAGTCAATGTGCTCGGCAAGGGAAACCGGCGGCGGTCAGTGCCGGTGGGCAGCAAAGCAATTACAGCGTTGCGCGCCTGGATTGAGGTACGCGGGCAATTTGTAAATAAAGAATGAATCCACACGCGCTGTTCCTGTCGGCGCGCGGTAACCGGATGTCGCCGAACGTGTTGCGTGACTGCGTGAAACGCATGGTGCTGCTGGCCGGCGTGCCGTCGAACGTGCATCCGCACGTCTTGCGGCATTCGTTCGCCATGCACGTGCTCCAATTCAGCGGTGACCTGCGGGCCGTGCAGGAACTGCTCGGCCACGCCAGTATCACAGCCACGCAAGTTTACACGTCACTCGATTTCCAGCATCTGGCCCGCGTCTATGACCAGACGCATCCGCGCGCAAAAAAACGCGACTGAGCAAGCAGTGCCGCAAGCAAGACGTTGCTGGCATGCCGTTGCACCTAAAAAATGGCCGACGCGGCGTGAATCCGGCGTAACCGCCGAATTCGCTCGCTGCTCATAAAATCGCGGCCCGATATCTCCACAGCGTTCACTTCCCTCGGGCGAGTCAGCGCTTTCACCGAAGACCCGCATGAACACCATTACGCTGAAACCGGCGAAAGACAAATCGCTCGCGCGCCGCCATCCGTGGACCTATGCAAACGCAATTGAACACGTGGAAGGCAAACCCGCGGCCCGGCGCAACCGTGCTGATCCGCGCTCACGACTGGCGTTTCCTGGCACGCGCGTCGTACAGCCCGGTCTCGCAGATTCGCGCGCGCGTCTGGAGCTTCGACGAGACCGAGCCAATCGATCACGCGTTTTTCAAGCGGCGCGTGCAGCGGGCGATCGCGCACCGGCAAACCATGGTGCGCGATACCGGCGCCACGCGGCTAATTTTCGGTGAGGCTGACGGACTGCCAGGCCTGATCGTCGATTACTACATTACGGACGATGAAAGCCGGCGCGGCCAGTTGGTCTGCCAATTCATGGCGACCGGCGTGGAGCACTGGAAAGAACCGATCGTGAAGGCGCTGATCGGCGCAACCGGCTGTCCGAATGTCTATGAACGCTCGGACGTGTCCATTCGCCAGAAGGAAGGACTCGAGCAGATCACCGGCGTGCTGGCGGGTGATCCGCCGCCTGCCACCCTGATCGCGAATGAGGGAGGCGTACGATATCACATCGATGTCGAACGGGGCCATAAAACCGACTTCTACGTCGATCAACGCGATAACCGCGCGTTTGTCCGCAAATACGCCGGCGACCGCGACGTCCTCAACTGCTTCTGCTACACGGGCGGTTTTTCGCTGGCTGCGTTAAAAGGTGGCGCGCAACGCGCCGAATGGCTCGACGCCGACGCGTTCAAGACCCTGCGCCGCTTGCATGAAGAAGGCGAACGCTTCGACCTGATCGTGCTTGATCCACCTGTGAACGGCGGTCAGAAAGCGACGCCAGATGGCGGCGTCGATCAGAAATGCGAAACGATCTTGTTCTGCAGAACGGTCTTTTGACGACCAGCAGAGGTGCCGATAAGCAGGTCTCGGGTGCGTCGGAAGGAGCCCGAAGGGCGAGTGCAGACGCGCCCGGTGCAGCTCGTCTCTTAAGGGGGTGACGCAGGAGTCGGGATGCGGTAGAAGAAGGTTTTACCTACCGCCGAACAAACAGGTCCGACACGGCCCAAACTGC
>LGTG01000062.1 GCA_001190015.1 Candidatus Burkholderia crenata | reverse complement strand
CCTAAATGATGGTGTTGCAATGACTGCTTGAACCTAATCGGAAACCGTTGCTAAAAAGGCATCAACCCCGAGCGCTGCGCTCCCCCGGCACCTGTGAAAAACCCCGTCGCTGGTGAAAAAACAGCCAAAAATCCGTCGAAAATTGGCATGCACAAAGCCCTTCAACCCGCTACCGGGTGCGAACGGCAAACATCCCGACGGGTTAGAATTCGTTTTTCGATACAGGATCGGAAGATGCAACGACAGTCTCGGACCAGCTTTTTGACGCATGTTCCCCGCGGCGTTCCACGCGAGTGCTGCGCGCTGCGCTATCCACGCGGCTTCGGAACGACATGCGCGTTATCTGCGATCGTGGCGCTGATTCCGGTACCTCCGAAGGTTTTGCATCGCTCGCCAACCCTTGCCGGCGAGCACCTTCACAAAAAAAGTATCACTCGAAAATCTGCGCCTCCCCGCGCAATGCCGGCTATTGCGCTGCTCGTGACTCTATCGTCAGCACAAGCGCCGGCTCACCGAACTGTCGAATATGAACGCACCCCAAGCCTTCGATCCGAACGGCGCCGCGCATGCCGTGGCCCTGGATACCGAGCCGCGCCTGCGCGAAATTCCCTATAACTACACATCGTTTTCCGATCGCGAAATCGTGATACGCCTGCTGGGCGAGGACGCCTGGGCAGCACTCGCCATCCTGCGCAGCGAACGCCGTACCGGCCGCTCGGCACGCATGCTCTACGAAGTGCTCGGTGATATCTGGGTCGTGCGTCGCAATCCCTATCTGGAGGACGACCTGCTCGACAACCCGAAACGCCGCGCATTGCTGATCGAAGCGTTGAATCACCGTCTGGGCGATATCGAAAAGCGCCGTAAAGCGGATCTGTCGCAGCATCAGGACGATGCCGGTCGCGACCGCGCAGCACGCGTGGAACTGCTGATCAGCGCCGCCTGCCGCGCGGTGGAAGATTTCAAGAAAGAGTTCGAGCAAACCTACGATCTGCGCAAGAAGGCGTCGAAGGTCTTCAGCAAGGTCACTGAAAAAGACAACATCAAGTTCGACGGCCTGTCGCGGGTGTCCCACGTGACGGACGCAACGGACTGGCGCGTCGAATACCCGTTTGTCGTGCTGACGCCGGATACCGAGGCGGAAATCGCCGGCTTGATCAAGGCGTGCTTCGAGCTCGGCCTGACCGTGATTCCGCGGGGAGGCGGCACGGGCTACACCGGTGGCGCGATTCCCCTCACGCCGTTCGCGGCCGTCATCAATACCGAAAAACTCGAGCAGCTCGGACCCGTCGAAATGACGGACCTGCCCGGCGTCGATCACAAAGTCGCGACCATTTTCTCGGGCGCGGGTGTGGTCACGCGCCGGGTGACCGAAGCCGCCGAACAGGCCAGTTTCGTCTTTGCGGTTGACCCGACGTCGCTAGCTGCATCGTGTGTCGGCGGTAACGTCGCGATGAACGCCGGCGGTAAAAAGGCCGTACTCTGGGGCACGGCGCTCGATAATCTGGCCTGGTGGCGAATGGTCGATCCGCAGGGCAACTGGCTCGAAGTCACGCGCCTGGATCACAACTGCGGCAAGATCCACGACATTCCTGTGGCGCGTTTCCGGCTCGACTGGTTCGACGGAACGCGCGCGCCGGCCGAGAAATTGCTGCGCACGGAATCGCTGGATATTTACGGTAGCAAGTTCCGCAAGGAAGGCCTCGGCAAGGACGTGACGGATAAATTCCTGTTGGGTCTACCGGGCGTGCAGAAGGAAGGCTGCGACGGACTGATTACGTCGGCGCGCTGGATTCTGCACAAGATGCCCGCTCATACGCGCACCGTCTGCCTCGAATTCTTCAGGCAGGCGCGCGATGCGATTCCTAGCATCGTGGAAATTAAAGATTACTTGTTCGAGACGTCGAAGCAGGGCGGCGCGATTCTCGCCGGTCTCGAGCATCTGGACGAACGTTATCTGCGTGCTGTCGGTTACGCGACCAAGAGCAAGCGCAACGCGTTTCCGAAGATGGTGCTGATCGGCGATATCGTCGGTAACGATCCCGATGCTGTGGCCCAGGCCACCTCCGAAGTCGTCCGCATGGCGAACGGTAAGAGCGGCGAAGGGTTTGTCGCGGTGAACGCCGAGGCGTGCAAACGCTTCTGGCTCGATCGCTCGCGCACAGCCGCTATCGCGAAGCATACGAACGCGTTCAAGATCAACGAAGACGTCGTGATTCCGCTGAACCGCATGGGCGAGTACACGGACGGGATCGAGCGGATCAACATCGAGTTGTCGATCAAGAACAAGCTGCAACTCGTCGATGCCCTTGAAACGTTCTTCAAGACGGGCAAGCGGCCACTCGGAAAGAGCGACGACGCCAACGAAATTCCGAGCGCCGAATTGCTCGAAGACCGTGTGCAGCAGGCGCTCGATCTGTTGCAGCGAGTGCGTGCACGCTGGAGCTTCATCGGCGAAAAGCTGGATCTGCCGTTGCGCGAAGCGCAGCACTATATGGTCCAGCTTGGCTACGAAGGGTTGGCCGAAAAACTCGCGGATCTCGTGGATTCGCAGCCCGGTGTCCGCGTGTTCGATGTCGCGCAGGACCGCACGATCCGCATCTCCTGGAAGCAGGAAATCCGCACCGAATTGCGTCATATCTTCAGTGGCGGCGAATTCAAGCCGATACTCGAAGAAGCGCAGAACATCCATAAGACGGTGCTGCGTGGCCGCGTATTCGTCGCGCTGCACATGCACGCGGGCGACGGCAACGTCCACACCAATATCCCTGTCAACTCCGACAACTACGAGATGCTGCAGGACGCGCACGTCGCGGTCGCACGCATCATGAAGCTGGCACGCGATCTGGACGGCGTGATTTCGGGCGAACATGGTATTGGCCTCACGAAGCTCGAGTTCCTGATCAAAGACGAAATTGCGGAGTTCCGCGAGTACAAACAACGCGTTGATCCGCAAGGTCGTTTCAACGCGGGCAAGTTGCTCGCGGGCGCCGATCTGCGCAATGCCTACACGCCGAGCTTCAGCCTGATGGGTTATGAATCGCTGATCATGCAGCAGTCGGACATTGGCGCAATCGCGGATTCCATCAAGGACTGCCTGCGTTGCGGCAAGTGCAAGCCGGTCTGCGCGACCCACGTGCCGCGCGCCAATCTGCTCTACAGTCCGCGCAACAAGATCCTCGCGACGTCCCTGCTGGTCGAAGCGTTCTTATATGAAGAGCAGACGCGGCGCGGGATATCGATAAAACATTGGGACGAGTTTAACGACGTCGCCGATCACTGCACCGTCTGTCACAAGTGCGTGACACCTTGCCCGGTGAAGATCGATTTCGGCGATGTCACCATGAACATGCGCAACCTGCTGCGCAAGATGGGCAAGAAGAAGTTCAACGCGGGTAACGCGGCCGGCATGTTCTTCCTCAACGCTACGAACCCGCAGACCATCAACTTCGCCCGCACGGCAATGATGGGCGTTGGCTACAAGGTGCAGCGGCTGGGCAATGACGTGCTGAAGAAGTTCACGAAGAAGCAGACGGCGAAACCGCCTGCAACGGTTGGCATGCCCGCAGTCACGCAGCAGGTGATCCACTTCATGAACAAGAAGATGCCGGGCAACCTGCTGAAGAAGACGGCGCGCGCGTTGCTCGACATCGAGGACAACAAGATTGTCCCGATCATCCGCAATCCAAAGACAACAACTTCGGATACGGAAACGGTCTTCTATTTCCCGGGCTGCGGCTCGGAGCGCTTGTTCTCGCAGGTGGGCCTCGCCACGCAGGCGATGCTGTGGGAAGCCGGCGTGCAGACGGTGTTGCCGCCGGGTTATCTGTGCTGCGGTTATCCGCAACGCGGCTCCGGTCAGTTCGATAAAGCCGAGAAGATCGTCACCGATAACCGCGTGTTGTTCCACCGTGTGGCCAATACGCTGAACTATCTGGACATCAAGACGGTAGTGGTGTCGTGCGGGACTTGCTACGACCAGCTGGCCGGGTATGAATTCGAGAAGATCTTCCCGGGCTGCCGGATTATCGATATCCACGAATTCCTGCTGGAAAAGAACATCAAGCTGGAAGGCGTGACGGGGACGCGCTACATGTATCACGACCCCTGCCACTCGCCGATCAAGACGATGGACCCGATCAAGCTCGTTAATGAAATCATGGGTTCGGCGAACGATGGCTACAAGATCGAGAAGAATGATCGGTGCTGTGGCGAATCGGGCACGCTCGCAGTGACGCGTCCGGACATTTCGACGCAAGTCCGTTTCCGCAAGGAAGAGGAAATTCGCAAGGGCGCAGCCAGGCTGCGCGACATTCCGCTCGTGGGCGAAGCGTGCGCGAACGGCATCAATCTGGCGAATGCGTCGGCTGGAACAGCGGGTGCTGCACCGGGTTCAGTGTTAAAAGCGGGCGACGACGCTCAATCCACCGGAACCGACGTCAAGATCCTCACTAGCTGCCCGTCCTGCCTGCAGGGTTTGTCGCGTTATAACGAGGACGCAAACATCGAGGCGGACTATATCGTTGTGGAAATTGCCCGCAAGGTGCTCGGCGCGAGCTGGATGGAAGATTACGTGGCGCGCGCTAACGATGGCGGTATCGAGCGCGTGCTGGTGTAATAGCGGAACCGGGGCTTGTTTCGCTAGAGGAAAATGACGGACTGTGTCTTTTGCCGTGAAGACGGCGGCGCGGTTTTGTGGTCGGACGCCTCGTGCGCGTCGTCCTCGCCGATGAGCCCGAGTGGCCGGGCTTCTGCCGCGTGATCTGGCATGCGCACGTGGCGGAAATGTCCGATCTCGACAACGCCGCCCGCTCAAGGTGATGACGGCGGTGAACGGCGTGGAGCGCGCGATTCGTCGCGTGCACGCGCCGGCGAAGATCAATCTGGCAAGCTTCGGCAACCAGGTTCCGCACGTTCACAGGCACATTATTTCGCGCCATTCCAACGATTCCCGTTTTCCGCTGCCTGTTTGGGCTCCGCGCCAGCGCACGGTGTCTCAAACACTACTGTCCAACCGCCGCGCCAAGGCTACGTTGCTGCGCGAAGCGGTGCGCGCCGAAATGGTGCTGGCGTTTGGCCAGCCACCCGGCGAACTCGGCTAACCCAGACGCGAGGGCGTACGGGCCTGACCGACTACCGACTCAATAAAGGCTCACCATGAGCGGATTGACTAAACAAACGCCGATTCCGACGGACATTAGACGGACATTAATGTGCATTCGAAAACGCGCGCTCTCGAGCTGCAATATCCGAACGATCAGACGTATCGGATCCCTTTCGAGCTGTTGCGCGTATATTTATATTCGCCGTCGGCAGAGGTGCAGGGCCACAGTCCCGGACAGGAAACGCTCCAAACGGGCAAGCGCGACGTGCTGATCATCGCGATCGAGCGGGTCAGCCACTAGGCGTTGCAGCTCAATTTCTCCGATGGCCACAATACTGGTCTTTATTCCTGGGACATCCTGCATGACCTCGCGGTCCGCCAGGATGAACTCTGGGCTGACTATCTCGCCAAACTGGAAGCGGCGGACATCGACCGCGATACGCCAATGACGCCAAAAGCGTCCGGCGGCCACCGTCACTGACCGATTTTTATTTGCCGCGGTAATTTGTCGCGGCAACCGGCCACAAGCCCGCTTTCGGGCGCGGGCCAACAACACGAACAAGATGAGGACGAACGCGATGAGCAAGACCCACTTCGGTTTTGAAACGGTCGACGAACAAGAAAAAACGAAGAAGGTGGCGGGCGTTTTCGATTCGGTCGCGAGCAATTACGATTTGATGAACGACCTGATGTCGGGTGGGCTGCATCGCGCGTGGAAGTTCTTCGCGATCGGCCAGGCAAAGGTTCGTCCAGGCTACAAAGTGCTCGATCTGGCAGGCGGGACGGGCGATCTGGCAAAAGCGTTCGCGAAAAAGGCAGGCGAAAAAGGTGAAGTCTGGCACACGGATATCAATGAATCGATGCTGCGCGTCGGGCGTGATCGGCTGATCGATCGAGGTGTGATCACACCAACCATGATCTGCGACGCGGAGAAGCTCCCGTTCTCTGATAATTATTTCGATATAGTTACAGTTGCCTTTGGACTTCGTAATATGACGCATAAAGATGGTACGTTAGCTGAAATGTACCGGGTGTTGAAGCCGGGCGGGAGGGTACTGGTTCTGGAGTTCTCGAAGGTATGGGAGCCTTTGAAGAAGGCGTACGATCTCTACAGTTTCAAGTTTTTACCGTGGCTTGGCGACAAATTCGCAAAAGATGCGGATAGCTACCGCTACTTGGCGGAGTCGATCCGGATGCATCCGGATCAAGAAACTTTAAAAGAAATGATGGAACGCGCAGGATTGGATCGAGTCGAATATTACAATTTGTCATGTGGCGTGGTAACTTTACACGTCGGGACCAAATTTTTTAGTGTTCCACTTTTATAAGGATTCGAAATGTCCGATTCGCGCTTACCCCAGACTCGGGATTTCCTGAAGTCGTTATTCAGGAAAGCCGGGGTCGTTGCGCTGGCTGGCGTAATCATGGCTGGTGTTTTAGTGACGGAAGATGCAGAGGCACGCCGCATGGGTGGCGGTCGCAGCATGGGTCGTCAATCAACGACCGCAGCACAACAAAACCAGGCTACGCCGCCGTCGCAGTCCATGCAATCGAGCCAGGCGGCCAACGCCCAGCGTGCAGCACCGGCAGCGGCACCCGCTGCTGCGGCCGCGCAGCCGGCGCGTAACCGCTGGATGGGGCCGCTCGCCGGTCTCGCCGCAGGTCTTGGTATAGCGGCGCTGCTGTCGCACTTCGGTCTTGGCGGCGCGTTCGCCGGCTCAATGGCAAACATGATCATGATCGCGTTGATCGTGATGGCCGCTGTGATGGTGTTCCGCTTCGTCATGAACTGCAGGAAAAACGCCAATACACCGGCGTATGCGGCCGCAGGCGCAGGTTCGCCGTTCAGCGGGGCGGCACGTACGGGGTTCAACTCGCAGGAGCCCAGCTATGTGCCGCAATTGGCGTCGGGTGCTTATGGTCCGTCCGCTACTGCGCTGAGCAACGCGAACACGGTCGACGCCGCACCGCAAATCGAAGTGCCCGCAGGCTTCGACACCGAAGCGTTCGTGCGTAACGCAAAGGTTTATTTCGTGCGCTTGCAGGACGCATGGGACCGTGGCAATTCCAACGACATCCGCGAATTCACCACGCCGGAAATGTTCGCGGAAGTGAAGCTGGATATCGATGGGCGCGGCACGCAGCCGAACCGCACCGACGTCGTGCAACTCAACGCCGACATCCTGGGTGTCGAGGAGCGCGGCACGGAAAGCCTTGCCAGCGTGCGTTTCCACGGGCTGATTCGTGAAACGGAAGGCGCTGCGGCCGAGCCATTCATCGAGATCTGGAACTTCTCGAAGCAGAAGTACGGCAACGAAGGCTGGTTGCTGGCCGGGATTCAACAGGTCAGTTAATGGGTCGGGCGAAGGGCTCAAAAAGCCGGTCGCCCGGGCGTTGGAGGGTAGGCCTCGTGGCTAACGTGATGTTGGCGGTGCCGGGCGCCAAACGATAACGCCAGTTGCAAAGGTAGAATAGAAACCCGTGCGAGTGACCGCTTGCGCGGGTTTTTTCATCTCAGAGCCGATGACGCACGCAGACGAATTCGCCCACCCCGCCGCACCTTCTGCGACCCAGGCCGCAGCCAGAACCGCATCGAAAGCGTTCGCGGCTGCTGTGAACCACGTGCTCGCGCGTGAATCGTGGGCCCGCGAGCGTCTCACGCCCTACGCGGGCAAAACCGCACGGCTGGCGCTCTCGCTGTTCTCGCTGTTGCTGATGGTCCAGCCCGACGGGCAGATAACCGCCGTCGATGAATCCGAGGCGCGCACTTTCGACGTTACCCTCTCCGTTCCCGCGGATGCCGTTCCGGCATTCCTGCAAGGGGGCCAGGTGGCTGTGATGAAACATGTCCGTATAGAAGGTGACGCGGAATTCGCGACCACGATCGCGAAGCTGGCCGAACATCTGCGTTGGGAGCCCGAAGAGGATCTGGCGCGCGTGATTGGCGATGGCCCTGCTCACCGAATCGGCTCGACCGTACGCAAAGTGGGTGAACAGGCGCGCCGCTCTGGGCGGAACCTGCTTGAATCGGTGGTCGAATACCTGCTCGACGAACAACCTCAACTCGTGCGCCGCAGCGCCCTCGACACGTTCAATGGGGAACTGTCGATAGCCCGGGACGCGCTTGCGCGCGTCGAAAAGCGCATCGAGCGACTCGAACAAAAAGCCGAAGCCCGAGGCGCGTCAGCGTCAGCGCGCGGCACGAGCAAGTAATGGGCTGAACTATGCGTCTTCTGCGTTTCCTCAAGATTTTCTTCACCGTAGTGCGATTCGGGCTCGACGAACTGGTAATGAGCGGCATCCAGGACCGGCGTGTCCGCTTGCTCATGCGCGTTACCACGTTCGGCCGCAAGTTCGACGTCGAACGTGGCGTGAGGCTGCGTCTCGCGCTCGAAAGCCTCGGGCCAATTTTCGTGAAGTTCGGGCAGGTGCTGTCAACGCGCCGCGATCTGCTCCCTGTCGACATAGCGAACGAGCTCGCCAAGCTTCAGGATCAGGTGCCGCCATTCGACTCGGACGTCGCTATCGCCATTGTGGAAAAGTCGCTGGGCTCTCCCATTGACGTTTTGTTCGACAACTTCGAGCGTGTGCCGGTGGCGAGCGCATCAATCGCCCAGGTGCACTTCGCCAAGATCAAGACCGGTGCGCATGCGGGCAAGGCGGTGGCGGTGAAGGTGTTGCGGCCGAACATGCTGCCGGTGATCGATTCGGATCTCGCGTTGCTGCGCGACATTGCTTACTGGACCGAGCGGCTGTGGGCGGACGGCAAGCGGCTGAAGCCGCGCGAAGTAGTCGCCGAATTCGACAAATATCTTCACGACGAACTCGACCTGATGCGCGAGGCTGCGAACGGCAGCCAGTTGCGGCGCAATTTTGTGAGCTTCGATCTGCTGATGGTGCCCGAGATGTATTGGGACTATTCAGCGCCCACCGTGCTGGTGATGGAGCGCATGGTCGGCGTGCCGATCAGCCAGGTGGAAGTCCTGCGAGCGGCTGGGGTGAATATTCCGAAGCTGGCGCAGGAAGGTGTCGAGATATTCTTCACGCAGGTATTCCGCGACGGCTTTTTCCACGCCGACATGCATCCCGGCAACATCCAGGTGAGTCTCGCGGAAGAGACGTTCGGGCGGTATATCGCGCTGGATTTCGGGATTGTCGGCGCGCTGTCCGACTTCGATAAAAACTATCTGGCGCAGAATTTCCTGGCGTTCTTCAAGCGCGACTATCACCGTGTGGCCACGCTGCATCTGGAGTCAGGCTGGGTGCCGCCGAGCACGCGTGTCGAAGAGCTGGAAAGCGCGATCCGCGCGGTGTGCGAACCGTACTTCGACCGGGCGTTGAAAGATATTTCGCTGGGCCAAGTGCTGATACGGCTCTTTTCCACTTCGCGCCGCTTCAACGTCGAGATTCAGCCCCAACTCGTGCTGCTGCAGAAAACGATGCTGAACGTGGAGGGGCTCGGCCGGTCGCTCGACCCTGAACTCGATCTGTGGAAGACCGCCAAGCCGTATTTTGAGCGCTGGATGAACGAGCAGGTCGGCTGGCGCGGCTGGTATGAAAGACTGAAACTGGAAGCGCCGCAGTGGAGCAAGACGCTGCCGCAGTTGCCGCGCCTGATCCATCAGGTGCTGGCTGACCGGCACGATCAGCCGGGCGGCGGCAATGACGAGTTCATGCGCATGATCCTGATCGAGCAGAAGCGCACCAACCGTTTGCTGCAAGCCTTATTGATCTTCGGGCTGGCGGTGGGTGCAGGCGCTGTGCTGGTCCAGTTTTGGCAGGTATTTGCATCCGGAGGTTGAGGGCACCATGGTCGACAATGGCAAGCCCGCCGCCGCACCCGCTACCTCTCCGGGCTTCCAAACCCGGGACCCGAATTCGCCCGAGTTCTGGAGTGAACGCTTCGACCAGCGCTTCATGCCTTGGGATCATGCCGGCGTACCGGAAGCGTTCCAGGCGTTTGCCCTTGAGCATCGCAGTACGTCCGCCGAACGTGCTGATCCCAGGCTGCGGTAGCGCGTACGAAGCGTTATGGCTTGCGCGCGAAAACTGGCCGGTCAAAGCCATCGATTTCTCTTCAAGCGCCGTTGCGGCGGCGCGTGAGCAATTGGGCGAGTACGCCGGAGTGGTGGAGCAAGCCGATTTCTTCGCCCACAGGCCACCGTTCGATACAGACTGGATTTATGAGCGCGCGTTTCTGTGCACTTTGCTGCGAGACCGCTGGCACTACGCCGTGCGCATGGCCGAACTGCTGCGGCCCGGGGCGCTGCTGGCGGGTTTCTATTTCCTCGGTGAGACGCCCAGGCCGCCGTTCGGTATTGAGCGGGGCACGCTAGATGCGTTGCTGACCTCGTATTTCGAGCTCGTGGAAGAGCACGAAGTGACCGGCTCCATCGATGTCTTTGCCGAACGCGAACGCTGGCTCACCTGGTGTGGACGGCGGTCAGAAAGCGACGCCAGATGGCGGCGTCGATCAGAAATACGGAACGATCTTGTTCTGCAGAACGGTCTTTTGACGACCAGTAGAGGTGCCGATAAACAGGTCTCGGGTGCGTCGGAAGGAGCCCGAAGGGCGAGTGCAGACTCGCCCGGTGCAGCTCGTTTCTTAAGGGGGTGACGCAGGAGTCGGGAGGCGATAGAAGAAGGTTTTACCTACCGCCGAACAAACAGGTC
>LGTG01000061.1 GCA_001190015.1 Candidatus Burkholderia crenata | reverse complement strand
CGCGTTTGAAGGTGATTCACAAGTGACGTTCTTCGACGGGAACTATCAGGAATAAGCCGACAAGCGCAATCGTCTGGGCGAAGAAGTGGCCAAGTCCAAACGCCTGCGCTATAAGCCGATCGTCCGATAAGCACGGCCAACGGCCAACAACAACGCACCGGATCGCCGCCCGCCGGGGCTGCCTGGATGGGGGACATCGGGAGAGGGTACGAAGGCGCGACGCGTGGCGCTGTGGGCGGGCGCAGTCATCGTGGTGTTGCTGTTGGCTGTTGTCGGCGGCGGGTTTTTCGTTGCTCATGAAATGAAGGCGCGCGTGCTCGAAACGCTTGGGCCGCTCGGCTCGGTGGAGGATATCGATGTCGGGTATGCGCGTATCACGCTGAGCCACGTGCGTCTGCGGAGCCTGCGGGGCTGGCCCACGGACGACACGCTGCGCGCCGCACGCGTGACGGTGAACGTCGATATGCGCGCCCTCCTAAGCCACCGCGTGCATCTGCAACGTGTGACGGTGGACGGCTTTTACCTCTCCGTCGCGCAGCTCCCCAATGGCAGCATCGAGTTGCTACCGAATCTCCGCCAGTCGATGCGCGAGGCCCAAGCGGGTTCAAGCGAAGCCGCGGCACACTCGCAGGAAGACCGGCTGATCGATCACGTCACGTTTGAGCGCGGCGTGATGGAGTTCTTCGATGAATCCGTGCAAACACCGCCGTACAAGATCCTGATTTCCGACGCGCAAGCCAACGTTGATAACCTGCATCTTCCCGCGCTCGCCGAGCCGACTATGCTCGACATGAGCGGGTCGATCAAAGGACCGCCGCACACGGTCACGGTCACGTTCAACGGCTGGATGAAAATAGCGAGCAAGGATTCGCAGACGCACACGACGTTGCACAATGTTGATATCGCGCCGCTCGATCCGTATCTGCTGAAGAAAGCGGGCGCGAGGACCGCCGTCACGGACGGCACGCTCGATCTCACGCTCAACGCGACCGTGCACAACTACCAGATCCACACGCCGGGTTCGGTCACGCTGAACCGGCTGCAGCTATCGGATGACGGCAATCCGCTCGAAACTTTCCTCACCATCCCGACCAAGATCGCGATCGCCGCACTGAAGAATCACGACAGATCAAGCTGGATTTCGAGCTCGACGGCGATCTGCGCGACCCTAAGTTCTCGCTCAACGAGAGCTTGATAAAAAAGCTCGTGGCGGGATTCACGAAGGCAGTTGGCGTGAACACCGAAGGCGTGGCTAAAAACACCGGTGGGGTGCTCAAGCTTGCAATTACCCATATTTTTCGGCGAGTTCGAAACCGAGCAGGATATCTGTAAGCCTTACCAATCCGCGCCAGACAACGATATTGCCCGGAGGAGGATCATTGGCTCGGGCCAGATA
>LGTG01000060.1 GCA_001190015.1 Candidatus Burkholderia crenata | reverse complement strand
TCAAAAGCCGTTCTGCAGAACAAGATCGTTTCGCATTTCTGATCGACGCCGTCATCTGGCGTCGCTTTCTGACCGCCGTTCACACCAGCAAGCTGGCTTCTCGAACAATCGTGCTTACAGCGTTAGCGCATATAACTACGGTCCGTTGAACATTACTGCTGCTTACTTGCAGCTGAACAACGACTTGTCGGGTGTGGGAGCTGCTGCGGCAATTTCCAGCGCTAACGGCGCTGTTTCTGGCGACAACACGTTTGTCGCAGGTCTGCAACGCACGTTCGGTGCTGGCTTGAACTATGCGTTCGGCCCGGTAACGGTTGGTTTCGTGTTCACGCAAACGAAGCTTGAAGACGCAGCCAGCATCACGGGTGGCGCAATGAGCGCAACGAACGGTGTCAACTTCACGAACAACTACACTCGCTTCAACAACTACGAGTTGAATGGCCGTTACGCACTGACCCCGGCCCTGAGCCTGGCTGGCGCGTACACGTACACGGATGCACGCCTCGATGGCGAAAAGCCGTCGTTCCATCAGTTCAGCCTGCAAACAGCTTATTCGCTGTCGAAGCGCACTTGGGCGATGGCCTGGGCGCACCGATCACGGGCGTAGGCATATCGTCGACCCCGAACCAAGTCTCGGCAACGGTTGGCATTCGCCACCCCTTCTAAGTCTTGCTCAAGGTTGTACAGATGTGAAAAAGGCGCCGCTTGCGGCGCTTTTTTTCGTCCGGAGTTTCCTGACGTGATTGCTTCGGGTGAAGCGTCTCAGGTTTTGGGTGGATAACGCACATCGAGGATATCGATCTGCTGGATATCGGCAGGCGTATGCAGCGTGACCGTATCGCCAACTTTCGCCTTGAGCAAAGCGCGGGCAATAGGCAAAATCCAGCTTACGTGCCCAACGTCCAGATTCACTTCGTCCACGCCCACGATAGTCACCGTGTGCACTTCCCCGTCGTCACCCCGCGTAATCCACCGTGGCGCCGAAAAACACCTGATAGACGTTTTCCTGCCGGCTGCTGTCCACCACTTCCGCCAGATCAAGCAGCTTTGTCAGAAAGCGAATCCGCCGGTCGATTTCCCGCAACCGCCGCTTGCCGTAGATGCAGCCACCGTTCTCCGAGCGGTCGCCGTTGGACGCCGCCCAGGAAAGCAGTTTCACGACATCCGGCCGCTCGACATCCAGCAGATGTAGCAGTTCGTCGCGCAGGCGCTGATGCCCTGCGGACGTGATGTAGTTCTTGGTACCGGGAGGGACGCCCGGCGGCTGTTCGAGATCGAGATCGTTGTCGCTCTCGTCCGATTCCTTTACAAATGCTTTGTTCATGGTGCAAACCGCTCAAAATTAACGTGATGAGGAGCGAGATAGCTCCTCTGCACGGTAACACGAAGGAGATCGGCATTACAGAAATCGAGGCGTAACCCTTCCTTTTTTGGGAGAGCTTGGCTATACTCCCAGGTTAGCGTGCGGCTGTAGCTCAGATGGGATAGAGTACTTGGCTACGAACCAAGGGGTCGTGGGTTCGAATCCTGCCAGCCGCACCAGTTTTAAAATGGCCTTCCTCACGGAAGGTCATTTTTGTTTGTGTGGGCGAAAAGCTGCGCGCAGGTCGAGCGGGTTTGCGGCGGGTATTGATTCGATTCGCCGAGCCTTCACGAGCGTGACCAAGGCAAGCTTACTGTCGCGCAGTCGACCCAATATCGCCGATATGACCGTCCGGCAACGGCGCATATTCAACCGTCGCCGCGCTCTGCTCTCCCAACAGTTCTGCCCGTTCCCCGAGCAGCATTTGCGAACGATGCGGAAACTCGTCGTCCACTGTATCTCCGAACGCATGCAGCAGAAACGCTCGCAGTAACGCGATGCGCAACGACGCGCAGCGCCCTTCCACTTCCGCACCGGCCTTCCCGAATATCGCCGTGCACACAACTTCGCCGCGTCCGTGGTCGTTCATCTCCAGCCGACACGCGCGCTCCATCCAGTAAGACAGACGCCGCTTCCCACGACGTCGACGGCAGGAATCGCCCGTCCCATACCCGCCCACGGTCGTTGCCGCGGATGGCGAGCGTCTGGCCGCCATCAGTGAAATGGATTTCGCGGATGAAGTCATGCAACTCGCGCGCGACCCAATAGTCGAGCTCGGCGCCTTCCAGTTCTGATGTTTTCATAAAATGCCCCTGTGTACGCAGAATGGGTACAGGCACGCAGGTCGCGTTCCAACGGCGGCGGATCTTGAACTCAGGCCACGCCGGCCGCTGCGCCAGGAGGTGAACCCCAAGCGTTAATAATCGCCGCGTTCGCGATCGATCCGCATACCGCCTTCGGTGTTGCGATGATGCGGCTCGTCACTCGGCCGCTCGCGCGCGATGCGCATCACGTCCGGGTTCGTGCGTACGCGCCGCATGACGTTCGCCAGGTGCACGCGATCGCTGACCTGGATCACGAAACGTAGCACGGTGGATTCCTGCGTCACGTCCTCGTCCATGGCGATATGGACAATGTTGGCATCGGCGGACGTAATATCAGCCGCTACGCGGGCGAACACGCCCTTCGACGTGCTGACGAGCACCTTGATGGCTACGTCGAACAGGCGTCCCGGCTGCGGCGCCCAGGCTACGTCAATCCAACGGCCCGGATCGCGCTTGTGAATCCGCTGGGCCACACGGCATTCGGTGGTATGGATCGCCATACCCAGCCCAATGCCGATGTAACCCATGATGTCGTCGCCGGGAATCGGGCGGCAGCAGGCGGACAACTGCACCGACATACCTTCGGTGCCGGTGATCACGACCGGCGGCGCGGTATTCGTGCTGAAGCTCTCGCGCGGGGAATCGTCGTCGTCGCGGCCAGTCATCAGCACTTCTATACGCTTCGCCATCACGGCGGCCACGCGCCGGCCAAGGCCGATATCCGCGAAAATTTCCTGACGGCTCTTGTTGCCCGTCCATTGCGCCAGCCTTTCCCAGACTTCCGGCATCACTCCGGACAACGCCAGCCCATAGCCCTTGAGGCTTTGATCGACGAGCCGTTCGCCCAGTTGCACCGACTCGTTCAAGCGCATGGTCTTGAGATAGTGGCGAATGGCCGAACGCGCCTTGCCCGTACGCACGAAGCCAAGCCACGCGGGATTCGGCTTCGAATAAGGCGCCGTGATCACTTCCACAATGTCGCCGCTCTTCAACTCGGTGCGCAACGGCAGCAACTCGTTGTTGATCTTCACCGCAACGCATTGATTGCCCAGGTCGCTGTGAATGGAATAGGCGAAATCCAACGCCGTCGCGCCGCGCGGCAGCGGCATGATCTTCGACTTGGGCGTGAATACGTAGACCGCATCAGGGAACAGGTCGATCTTGACGTGTTCGAGGAATTCGCTGGAATCGCCGGCTTCGCTCTGGATGTCGAGCAGCGACTTGAGCCACTGGTGCGCGCGCTTTTGCACGTCGTTCAGATCTGCGCCGCCATTCTTGTAAAGCCAATGCGCGGCCACGCCCGCTTCCGCGATTTCGTGCATCTTGCGCGTGCGGATCTGGAACTCGATTGGCGCACCAAACGGACCCACCAGCGTGGTGTGCAACGACTGATAGCCGTTCACCTTCGGAATGGCGATGTAATCCTTGAACTTGCCCGGCACCGGTTTGTACAGCGCGTGCAACGCGCCAATGCACGTATAACATTCGAGCGCGGTATCGACCACCACGCGAAAGCCATAGACGTCGAGCACTTGCGAGAATGACAACTGTTTATCGCGCATCTTCTTGTAGATGCTGAAGATGGTTTTCTCGCGGCCGGTCACGTCGGCCTTGATTTTCGCGTCCGCAATGGTGCGCTGGACCGCTTCTAGGATCTTGCCCACCACTTCACGCCGGTTGCCGCGTGCGGCCTTTACGGCACGCTCGAGCGTGGCATACCGATGCGAATTGAAGTTCGCGAAGCTCAGGTCCTGCAGCTCGCGATACGTGTTGTTCAGCCCAAGCCGATGCGCAATAGGCGCATAAATGTCGATGGTTTCGCGCGCCACGCGACGCCGCTTTTCCGGCGGTACCCCACCCAGCGTGCGCATGTTGTGCAGCCGGTCTGCCAGCTTGACGAAAATCACGCGGACGTCGCGCGCCATGGCGAGCAGCATCTTGCGGAAGTTTTCTGCCTGCGCTTCTTCGCGATTGCGGAACTCCATCTTGTCCAGTTTCGACAAGCCATCGACAAGTTCTGCAACCTTCGGCCCGAAACGCTCCGCAATCTCGGTCTTCGTCACGCCCTGATCTTCGATCACGTCGTGCAGCAGCGCCGCCATGATCGATTGATCGTCAAGTTTCCAGCTGGCGCAGATTTCCGCGACCGCGACCGGATGCGTGATGTACGACTCACCGCTCTGGCGATATTGCCCGAGATGGGCTTCATCGCTGAAATGAAAAGCCAGCTTGACCTGCTTGATTTCTTCCGGCGAAAGGTACGCGGCCAGCTCGGTGGTCAGTTTCGCAATGGAAACTACGTCGTGGCGGCGCGGCTTTTCCGGTGTAGCGGTTGGCCCGAACAGATGGCGAAACGATTGTTCGAGGACTGCGTCGATGTACTTGCGTGTCGCCGAGGGCGAATCGGCATCATGAGCAGTGTCATGCTCGTGCGCGTGGTCTTCGGAATGTGACCCGGAATGAGACTCTGTACTGAGGACGTCGTTATGCGGGTCCACAGAGACGAACGATGGAACAGGATTCATGGTCGCCTCCGTGGTTAGCTGACGCGGTTAGTGACAATGCGCGTGGACGTCCGGACCGGCTATCAGACCGGCACCTTCTTCAACATCTCGACACCGACCTGGTCGGCTGCGATTTCGCGCAGCGCAACAACAGTCGGTTTGTCGCGGCTTTCGATCTTCGGCGTATGGCCTTGAGCGAGCTGGCGCGCGCGATACGTTGCTGCGAGCGCGAGCTCGAAGCGATTGGGGATCATTTTCAGACAGTCTTCGACGGTGATGCGGGCCATGGTTGAGTTGATTCCTTCTCGATATGTTCTTCATTCTACCTTATGTGACCGGAAAGCCCCGTTCACTCGGCGTGCGGCGAGTGTATGCCTAACTCGACAAACAACTGCGTATGACGGGCGTACTTCGAACCGAAACGTAGCCGCGTGGCTGCAACGAGACACTGCAGTTCGCCGAGCGCGCGCTCGAAGTTCTCGTTGATCAGCACGTATTCGGCTTCCGGCGCATGCGCCATCTCGCTGCCGGCCGCCAGCAAACGGCGCACGATGACGTTCGGAGCGTCCTGGCCGCGCTTCTTCAAGCGCTCTTCGAGCGCATCCAGCGACGGCGGCAGGATAAAGATTTCCACTGCGTTGCGAAAGCGTTTCTTGACCTGTTGCGCGCCTTGCCAATCGATTTCAAGCAGCACGTCGTGGCCGCTTTTCATCTGCTCTTCAATCCATACGCGCGACGTAGCGTAGTAGTTGCCATGCACTTCCGCGCTTTCGAGGAACTCGCCGGCGGCGTGGCGCGCCATGAAGTCATCGACGGAAGCGAAATGGTATTGAACGCCATTTTGCTCGCCCGGACGCGGTTCGCGCGTGGTGTACGACACAGACGGGCGGATCGCCTGGTCCTGCGCGAGCAGCGCATTGATCAGCGTCGACTTGCCGGCGCCCGAGGGCGCCACGACCATGAACAGGTTGCCCGGATAAATTCCGGCGTAGGTGTTGCGTTGTGCGTCGTTCATAGCGGCGTTACTCCAGGTTTTGCACTTGCTCGCGCATCTGTTCGATGAGCAATTTGAGCGTCATCGACGAATCCGCCAATTCTTTCGCAGCAGCCTTCGACCCGAGCGTGTTCGCTTCGCGATTTAACTCCTGCATCATGAAGTCGAGCCGCTTGCCCACTTTCCCGCCCTTTTGCAGCACATGGCGTGTTTCCGTGAGATGCGCGGAGAGACGCTGCAATTCCTCGGTGATGTCGATACGGATGCCGTACATGGTCACTTCCTGGCGAATCCGTTCCGCAATCTCCTCGCGCGGAATGCTAGTTTGCGTGCCTTCCGGCGATGCAATCCCCAGCGCGTCCTGCAAACGCTCGACAATTTTCTGCTGATGCTTCGTGATCAGTTCCGGCACGAGCGGCTTGACCCGGGCAACGATCGCCTCCATTTCCGTCACGTTCGCGATCAGCACGGCGGCGAGCGCGGTGCCTTCGCGGGCACGGACATCGATGAGTTCGGTAATCGCCTGCTTGCCGCATGCCAGGACCACGTCGCGCAGCGTTTCCGCCGATACCCCGCTCTCCGATAAAATGCCCGGCCAGCGCAGGATCTCACCGGTGCGCATGCGTTCGGCATCGGGGAAAATATCCAGCACCGGGCGCTCGAGCGCGGCCAGTTGCGACAGCGCATCGCAATTGAGCACGCCCGCAATGGTGGTCTGCTCCGCGCGATTCAGGTTGATGCGAATATCGACCTTGCCGCGCGACAGCTTGTTCATCAGCATTTCGCGCAATTGCGGCTCGCAGGCGCGCACGTCTTCGGGCATGCGGAAATTCATGTCGAGGAAGCGCGAATTCACCGTGCGCAGTTCCACCGATACCCCCACGCCCGAGCCATTGGCGCCTGCACCGTCCGACGCTACTTCGCGCGTTGCGCTGGCGTAGCCTGTCATGCTGTAGATCATTGTCGCGTCCGTGATTGAAGGCCGTAGGCGGCTTCGCTATTTGCTCGCTTGTTGCTTGCTACTTGCGCCGCGCGGCCAGTTCGCTTCGAAACGCCCGGCGTGAAGCTGCGCTGAATGGCAGGCAATCAGGCAATGTTGGCCGAGCGAAGAAGCTGGCATTATCCTATTTTTGCCGATCCCGCCCGGGGAAACGCAATGCCGCAATGCGGCGCACGCAGATGGACACGGGATGAACCCGGAAAGCCGCGCCAGACGCTCACCCCGATTGCAGATAAAATTCGGACATTGGGCGTTTTTTCGCGTTCGCGCCCAAGCTCCTTTCACTGCATTTCTTTCGCTTTGCCTCCTCCATGACCGACTCCACGCTGAACCCGTCCGCCCCATTCAATCGCCCGAACGGCCGTCGCGCGGACCAATTGCGCGACGTGCGCATCACGCGGCATTACACGAAGCATGCGGAAGGGTCGGTTCTCGTCGAATTCGGCAATACCAAAGTGATCTGCACCGCGAGCATTTCCGAGCGCGTGCCCGAATTCCTGCGCGGACGAGATCAGGGCTGGCTGACGGCCGAATACGGCATGCTGCCGCGCGCAACCAACACGCGTAACGACCGTGAAGCCACGCGCGGCAAGCAAACCGGCCGCACGCAGGAAATCCAGCGCCTGATCGGGCGCGCACTGCGTTCCGTGTTCGATCTGAACAAACTGGGCGCGCGCACGCTGCATATCGACTGCGATGTGATCCAGGCCGACGGCGGCACGCGCACGGCAAGCATCACGGGCGCGTTTGTCGCGGCCCACGATGCTGTC
The DNA here is from genome assembly GCA_001190015.1 of Candidatus Burkholderia crenata. GTDB lineage: Bacteria > Pseudomonadota > Gammaproteobacteria > Burkholderiales > Burkholderiaceae > Caballeronia > Caballeronia crenata. The sequence goes on along the minus strand of LGTG01000060.1, from coordinate 9,161 downwards.
ACCAAGCTGCTGGCCGCCGGCAAAATCGCGGAATCGCCGATCAATCAATTTGTCGCGGCAATCTCGGTGGGCGTGTACAACGGCCAGCCGGTGCTCGATCTCGACTACGACGAAGACTCGCAGTGCGACACGGACATGAACGTCGTGATGACCGGCGCCGGCAGTTTTGTGGAAGTACAGGGGACGGCCGAAGGCGTTCCGTTCACGCGCGCCGAAATGAACGCGCTGATGGATCTGGCGCAAAGCAGTATTGAAACGTTGATCGCGAAACAAAAGGTCGCGCTGGAGCTGCTCAGTGTCTGATTCTGATTCCGTTAGCGCCTTGAGACGCGTCGTACTCGCGTCCAATAATCCCCGCAAATTGCGCGAATTTGCAGCGCTGCTGAGCACGGCCGGCATCGATCTTGTGACGCAGGGCGAACTGGGCGTGTCCGAGGCCGAGGAACCACATGTGACGTTCGTCGAGAACGCGCTCGCGAAGGCGCGGCATGCATCGGCGGCAACCGGATTGTCCGCGCTCACCGACGATTCCGGCCTGTGCGTACACGTGTTGCGCGGCGCACCCGGCTTGTATTCGACGCGTTATGCGCAGTTGCTCAACGGCGGCGAGAAAAGCGATGCCGCTAACAACGCGCACAACGCGCGGCTAGTCGCTGATCTCGCGAACGAGACCAATCGTCGAGCGTATTTCTTCTCCGTACTCGTGCTGGTGCGTCATGCGGACGATCCGGAACCCCTGATTGCTGAAGGCCGCTGGCACGGCGAGGTCATCGATACTCCGCGCGGCGCAAACGGCTTCGGTTATGACGTGCATTTCCTGGTGCCGTCGCTCGGACAAACCGCCGCCGCACTCGATCCCGCCGTGAAAAACGCCAGCAGCCATCGGGCAATTGCGCTTCGCTGTCTGCTGGCCCGGTTGAAGGAAGTATCGTGACGGCCAGCTCGAGCGGTCCTCATACGATCAACGTGGTCAAGGCGTTCACGTCGCCGGGCAGTATCCGGCTGACGGCGCCGCCGCCGTTGTCGTTGTACGTGCATTTCCCGTGGTGCGTGCGCAAATGCCCATATTGCGATTTCAACTCGCACGAATGGAAAGGCGATACCTTCCCCGAGGATCGTTATCTCGATGCATTGCGCGCCGATCTCGAGCGCGCATTGCCGATGGTCTGGGGCCGCCAGGTGCACACTATTTTCATTGGCGGCGGCACACCCAGTTTGCTATCGGCGAAAGGACTGGACCGCCTGCTTTCCGATGCCCGTGCGCTGCTGCCGCTCGACGCCGACGCCGAAATCACGCTTGAGGCTAATCCCGGTACGTTCGAAGCCGCGAAGTTCGCGCAGTTCCGGGCGAGTGGCGTGAACCGTTTATCGATAGGCATTCAAAGTTTCAACGAGCAGCATCTGAAGGCGCTCGGCTGGATTCACAATGCAACGCAAGCACGTCAGGCGGTGGAAATCACGGCAAGGAACTTCGATAACTTCAACCTCGACCTGATGTTCGCGCTGCCCAAGCAGACCCTGGATGAATGCCAGGCGGATATTGAAACAGCGATCAGCTTCGTGCCGCCGCATTTGTCGCTGTATCACCTGACTCTCGAACCGAACACGATGTTCGCCAAGTACCCGCCGCCTGTTCCCGACGACGACGCGTCCGCTGACATGCAGGACTGGATTCACGAGCGCACGGCTTCAGCAGGTTATGAGCGTTATGAGGTGTCGGCCTATGCGAAGCCGCACAGGAAGAGCCAGCACAACCTGAACTACTGGCGCTTTGGCGACTATCTCGGCATTGGGGCGGGCGCGCATACCAAGCTGTCTTTTCCGCAGAAAATCGTGCGGCAGGTGCGTTACAAGCATCCGGGAACCTACATGGACGAAGCGCTTGGCGGCGCGGCGGAACAAGAGGAGCACGAGGTCGGGCCGCGCGACCTGCCATTCGAATTCATGCTGAACACGTTGCGGCTCGTGGAAGGGTTTCTGGTGCACTCGTTCAACGAACGAACTGGGCTTGCGATGTCCGCGATCGAGCCGGGACTAGTCGAAGCGGAACGTCGTGGCTTGATCACGCGTGATATTGAACGCATTGCGCCAACGCAGCGCGGGCAGGATTTTCTCAACGACTTGCAAGCGCTCTTTCTCAGGGACACGCCCTCCATAACGATCAGGGAAGATCGTTAAATTGGTCGCGCCTGCTGCTCTATCCGCCAGCTCGGTCATGCGCCACCGGCCCTTCGCGCTCTTCTGGAGCGCGCGGGGTGATGTCATCGGTTGCGTTCCAGATGATGTCGGTCGCAATTGGTTGGCAAATCTACTCAATTACGCATAGCGCGTTCGCACTCGGGCTCGTCGGCCTCTCGCAATTCCTGCCGATGTTCATGCTCACGCTGCTGGTCGGCCATGTGGCGGACTGCTACGACCGCCACGCGATCGCGTTCGTTTGTCAGGCGATCCAGGGCATGGCTGTATTGACGCTGTGCATAGTGACGTGGCGCGGGATGACTAGTCAGGGGCTGATCTATTTGATCGCGGCTGTCGCCGAGTCGGCACGCGCGTTCGAGTCGCCGTCGAAGTCGGCGAACCAGACCGCACAGATCCTGGGACCGGCAATGGGCGGTTTGCTCTACGGCCGCGGGGCGCTTACCGTTTACGGAGCGGTGGCAGTGGCGTTCATCGGCGCGGCGATAGTGTTGTCATCGATAAAAATCGAACAGGTGGTGAGAACGCGCACGCCGCTGACGCTCGAATCGCTCTTTTCCGGCATCGCTTTCATTCGACGCAAGCCCGTGATCCTGGGGGCCCTGTCGCTGGATCGGTTCGCGGTGTTGCTTGGCGGCGCGACCGCGTTGCTGCTCGTTTTCGCCCGCGATATCCTGCACGCCGGCCCATGGGCGCTCGGCGTATTGCACACGGCGCCAGCGCTTGGCGCCTCCGATGTGATCAGCGTCTTCGTACGCATGTCGCTCGTTCAACTGCAAACGCCCGACGATATGCGAGGACGCGTGGGGGCAATCAATTCGCTGTTTATCGGGACATCGAATCAGCTGGGCGAGTTCGAGTCGGGGATGACGGCTGGGCTGTTTGGCGCGGTGCCGGCTATTGATTGGCGGCGTAGGAACGATCGCCGTTGCGTTGCTATGGATGCGATTGTTTCCGGGTTTACGGGCGACCAGGTCGCTGGAAGACGGTTTTGCTTGCTGGACGCGAGAGAAAGTTGCACTATAATATACGCTTTGCCGGAAAGGTGTGGCGCGGTTTAATCGCACTCTTCCTGTCGTTGCTGTGTGTGAAACGTGGAAGCGTGGCCGAGCGGTTTAAGGCACTAGTCTTGAAAACTAGCGATGGGGCGACTCGTCCGTGAGTTCGAATCTCACCGCTTCCGCCAAAAACAGCCCCCCTGCTTGTCTGCAATCTCCTGTTTCAAATTCCCCGCCCCAACACCAAGCCATTTATACCGCCAGCTCGTCCGGCGAGTGGGTCTTGAGCCAATCGGCCAGAACCACGTCAATTCGTGTCTGCCATCCCTCACCCGACGCGCGAAACGCCTCCACGACCTACGGCAAAAGCCGAAGCGATAGCGGAATCTTCGTCGGCGCTTTTTGATGACCGCGAACGCCCGTCTTCACCCGCAACGATGCGGGTAACGCAGCGGCACCGCGCTTGAACGTCTTGACGTCCACAGCCGTCAGTTCGCGTACTTCACCGCTCTCGTTAATCATTGACTTACGTGCTGGCATAGCGATTCACCTCTCTCGAATTAGCTTTGCGAAAACTTATCACGCGAATTCCATCGTGGGTTTCAGTGAAACAGAGAACATGCAAGCATTCGTCGAGATACCCCAGCGCGACGTACCTACTTCGCTGTAAAAACGTCGATAACCAGAGCCGATCAACGCTGGTCTCGAAATTGAATTCTGCAGCCCGTTCGAACGACAAACTTCGTACAGCGATGTTGCGGGCGCTTTTATTCACATCCTTTTATTCACATCGAAAGAGACTTGCACTAATTAAATTGTATATACAAACAAAATTGGTTGTGGGCCAGGCTTTTTGTATATACAAAGATCGAAGAGAGGTGTGTCACACTCGCAATTGCACCCTCACCCCACGTCAGGCTCACCCTCTCTTTCCAGGCTTGTCGCTATGCTCGACGGACTTCGGATAGTTCAGGTCGGTGGAATCGTTGCTCATGGTCTTCTCCTGGCGCATCAAAATGCAGTGGACATGCAAAAAGGGGCAGCAAGACCCGGATCCGCCGCGTATTGTTAAGCATGAGTGCAACGATTTCGTGGAGCCTCGCCCGCCATGCTTCCCGTCTGAAAATCGCGCGTATTGCGCTGACCTTATCGATCGCGGCAACCATCGCCACCTGCACGATCACCCCGCCGCCCAGCGCGCTCGAATCAAAGCCGGCCGCGGCGCACGGTCGTTATAATTTTTGATATCCCATGCCGGCAAAGCCGTCGCCGCCGTCCATCCAGCGCTTGAGCAACGAGCCTGACGGGTCGACTCCGCGACGCACCGCGTGCAGTCCAACGCCGTTTGTTTTCACCACCGTACACCGCCTCGGGCGCCCGACGCCCGTTGCACGTTGCGCATTCAATACAAAGTGTCCCGACGCGCGTTCCTGGACGCGTTCAAGGGGCGAACCGGAGACGCCATGTCATCAGCCTCACCATCGGGCTCACCCTTGGGCTCGTTGCCCGCATCGTCCGCAAGCGACGCGAAAATGAACAGTTCCCGCGTCATCTTCGCGAGTTTTATCGGCACGGCGATCGAGTTCTACGATTTCTATGTCTACGCCGCGGCCGCAGCGCTGGTCATCGGCCCGGTCTTTTTCCCGCACAGTTTCGCCTGCCGCGCAGGCCTTGTCGGCGTTCGTCACGTTTGGCATCGCGTTCATTGCGCGACCGATCGGCTCGTTCATCTTCGGCCATTTTGGCAACCGTATCGGGCGGAAATCGACGCTCGTTGCGTCGCTGCTCGTGATGGGCGTGTGTCGACCACGCTGATCGGCTTCGTTCCCGGCTACACGTCCATCGGCAGCCTCGCGCCGGTGCTGCTGTGCATCCTGCGCTTCGGCCAGGGCATTGGGCTTGGCGGCGAATGGGGCGGTGCAGCGCTCCTCGCGACCGAATACGCGCCGCAAAACAAGCGTGGCTGGTTCGGCATATTCCCGCAACTCGGGCCGTCGGTGGGGTTCCTTGCATCGAATGGATTATTCTTCGAGCTAGCGCTTTCGCTCACCGACGAACAATTCCGTAGCTGGGGCTGGCGTGTCCCGTTCATCGTCAGCGCGGTGCTGGTGGCGCTCGGACTTTATGTGCGCCTGAAAATCGCGGAAACGCCGGCGTTTCGTGAGGCTATCGAGAAAAAGGAACGCGTGCGCGTGCCTATCGCGACACTGTTCGGCCAATACCTGAAACCCACGCTGATCGGCGCGATCGCAATGATCGTCTGCTACATGCTCTTACATCTCGACGGTTTTCTCGCTTTCTTACGGCGTCTCGACGCTGCATTTTACGCGCGAGAAATTCCTCGGTCTGCTGTGCTTCGCAGTGCTTTTCATGGCTATCGCGACACCAATTTCCGCATTGGCCAGCGATAAATTCGGCCGTCGGCCGGTGCTGATCGTTGGTTGTATCGCGGCTATCCTGTCCGGCTTCACCATGGACCCGCTGCTCGGCAGCGGCAACACTTACGCAGTCGCGCTGTTTTTCACCATCGAATTGTTCCTGATGGGCGTTGACCTTCGCCCCGATGAGCGCGCTGTTGTGCCCGAATTGTTCCCGACCAACGTCCGCTATACCGGTGCGGGTGTCCCGTATAACGTGGGGCGGTATTCTGGGGGCGTCGGTGTGGCGCCGTACATCGCCCAATTGCTGGCGAATCGCGGCGGTTTGGCGTGAGTCGGCGGATACGTGCCGGTCGCCGCGGCAATCAGCCTGCTCGGCGTGCTGTGCATGTGGGAAACGCGGGACATCAAACTTTCGTAGAGTGCGTAGAGCGTATTGCGTGCCGGCGAGGCTTCTTGACATCGCTGGCACGCGTGATTCACACTCGCGCTCTCATCTGTCACGCCGGTTGGTTGCATGCGCCGGCACTGCCTGGCGTTTCGGCAGTCGCGCCCGCAATGAAACACACCAGCCCTCTGCTTGCCGATGTTGACCACGCTCGGCAAGCTTTTCGCCAGCGCCTTGATCCAGCCGGCATGCACCGCCTGAGCAAACAGCCACGCGATCACCACAAAACTCACAATGCGCAGGCTGGCCAGGTTCTGCTTCATTTCTGCTTCATATATCCGGGGGGCGCCTGGATCTCCAGGAACAGCTTCGCGAGCGCGAAGGTCAGAAAACACGACAATCGCCGCGTGCGTCATCCAGCGCGCTGTTTTCGAATCGTGGAATTCGGCGGGGATTGGCTGCACGCGTGCCAGGATGCCGAGCGCAAACATCAATTGCCCCGCGAACGGGTTGAACGACCACCCTTCCGCGTAAGCCGACGGCAGCCACTGCGCGAGCGACGACGCGAAAAGCCATACGTCGAGACTGCCGAACAACACGACAACCGGCTTACGTTGGGCCAACGGCACCACGAACGGTACGGCGAGCGCGTACATGGCGTACATGGGCAACACCGCCGATAAATACGGCTGTACGGAATCGCAGAACGCGTAACTATGGAGTGTAAATCTGGACAAGACGCTTCCCGAAATATGATCGACGGCAATCACCAGCAGCACGACTCCCCGGAAGAAATCCACTTCCAGAGAACGGCGATTCGGGGAATTCATAAATGCAGCTCCGTGGATAAAGCTTGCCCTGCACGGGAAAACACCAACTCGGGTTAGTACGGACAGCGCCCGGAAATTTCTCATCAGATCATTGGATAAATGCAATAATCGGACCTTTGCGTATTTTTGTGCAACTTGCGTACCGGTGCGTGCTGTCTATACTCAACAACCGCTCAACACAGACTGAACTTTCGTGAGGTCGGCGTCATGCGCATTCATCTCCAAAGTGTTAATGTTGTTGCGATAATTGCCATCGCGCTTTTTACCGCAATCATGCTGGCCGTGCGTTTTCGGATCACCAGCTGGCGCGGAATCGTTCTGCAGGCGCTGCTTGCAAATGCCGGCGCCATTGCCGCCGTGATCGCTTTCGAAGTAATGACAGCCTGATCTTCATCTTCAGTAAGCGCTTCACGTCCCGGCTAAAATACAGTAATTGATAAAACTTTCAATTTCCCTGGGTCATCGTTGAAACGTTTGCGCGTCATTCAAAAGTCTGAACAAAATATTACTTGTTAATTACGTTCTTCTCTCCGCTCTCGCCACTCCGACGAGAGTGTTTTCGGGGCGCCAGCTCATAGCTGCGCTCCGTTTTCTTTTTCAAAGTGCATTACCAGGCACCAATCGGCTCGATTATTGAGACAGATCGGTATAATCACCGCTTTGCCGACAGCCGGTCGCATGGCTCACTGCACATGATTCGCGCGTTACGCTCTCTCCCCCGATTTACTTTTCGACGTGCAAGCCTCTGGTATCGCTACGGCATCTTCTGGGTTGGCGTAGTCGCGGTCGGGCTGGTTGCGGTGCTGTACGCAAAGCTCATCGACTGGGGCTATAACGCGTTTCGCGCGGTTCAGCACGAGCATGTCTGGTTGCCGCTGATCCTGACGCCGGCGGTGGCAGCGTTATCCGTCTGGCTCACGCGAAAGTTCTTTCGCGGCTCGGAAGGCAGCGGCATTCCACAGGTCATAGCCGTATTGCACAGTCCGCCGGGACTGGGGACGCGGCTGCTGTCGCCCTCCATCCTGATCGCCAAGATGGGGATCTCGTTTATCGCTATCCTCGGCGGTTTCGCCATTGGCCGCGAAGGTCCGACCGTGCAGGTCGGCGCGGCGCTGATGTACAACCTGCGGCGGTTGTTCCCGCGCTCGAACGCCCGCATTGAACGGCAGCTTGTGCTGGCGGGTGCGGCGGCGGGGTTATCGGCGGCGTTCAACACACCGCTTGCCAGTATTGTGTTCGCGATCGAAGAGCTGACGCGCAGCTTCGAAGCGCGCACGAGTGGCGTGCTGATCACGGCTATCATCCTCGCCGGTATCGTCGCGCTCGGCTTGAACGGCAACTACACCTATTTCGGCACCATCGAGATCGGCGCGCATTTCCCTAACCTGCTGGCGATCGCGGTGCTGCTCACGGCCATCGTGACAGGCATCGCGGGGGCGTGTTCTGCTGGTTGCTGCTCAATACGTCCAAATGGATTCCGGCACGTTTGCGCGAGATGCACGCGACTCGCCCCGTTGTATTCGCCACGCTCTGCGGGATTGATCATCGCCGTGGTTGGGCTCGTGTCGGGTGGCACGACCTTCGGCAGCGGTTACGCCGAAGTGCGCGGCCTGCTGGAAGGCCATGAGCAACTTTCGCCGCTATATCCACTGCTCAAGATGGCCTCGATGATCGGTTCATATCTGCCCGGCATTCCGGGCGGGATCTTCGCGCCGTCGCTGTCCATTTTGGCGCCGGGTTCGGCAACGTGCTGCACATGGTCTTCAGCCACATGCAATTGTCGATGCTGATTGCGCTCGGCATGGTCGGTTATCTAGTCGCCAATCATGTCGTTCGTGGTCGTGATGGAAATGATCAACGGCCATGCGCTCGTGATTTCGCTTATGGCAACGGCCTTGATTGCGAGCTGGGTGTCGCGCTTCTTCTCACCGCCGCTTTACGAAGCGTTGGCTGAGCGCTATGACGCAACTGCCCTTGCCTGTGCCCCGGGCATCGCCGGAAGTGCCGGAGACGCCTGCCGAGGACAAAGAGCTTGTCACCAAATAAAGCTCGGGCCAGCCTTAATAAACGTAGACGCGCGGCACCGGATGATAAGCATATGGATGCGCCGGCACGACGATACAGCCACCCAGCAAGCTTGCGAGCAAGCCGATAATCAACAGTTTGGTTTTCATGTGGAACTTCGACAACGGGTTCATCGGTTTCGGGCGGCGCTTAAGCGGCCGCCCGTGAAGCGTGCGCCCAGCATGGGCGCAATCTTGGAGGTGTAAGTCCTCCCGTGAGTTGACCACAGCGAACGAAGTGAAGCGCAACTGCGTGAGGGTGACCGAGCGTGGGGAGGAAGCGTGGAGCGAAACCGTGAGCCGATGTA